>NZ_JBSMDE010000024.1:0-4427 GCF_056497305.1 Caldithrix sp.
GGGCCAAATAGTAAAAGCCCACGCCAAAGCCAAAGTAAGTGAAATTTAATTGCGAATTTAGAATGATAAAGTCGTAAAGGGCATCTACTGCGTAATGGGCGGCCGGGCCCTCTTCACAGGCGCCAAACCCCTTTTCTCTAATGCGAATTTTCCCCAGTTTAAGTTCTCCGGAAAAAGACCCCGTGTATGGATTACCGATCATGACATCGATGCCCGATAAGTGAAATTCATTTTTTTGCGGGAACTCAAGCGAATTGAATTGACCGATCACGCCACTGGCTCCCAGGAAGACGGCCACTTTCTGCCGTTGTAAATACCGTTCAGGAGCCCAGAGGGGGCGTTTTAATTGTTTGGCCTTGCGGACTACCCGTTCATATTCTTCCCGGTACAACGAATCCACAGGGACATAAAAAGCATAGCCTAATTTAAGCAATTCTTTGTTAAAATTGACTCTACTCAACGGAAGCTTTTGAAACAGATGGACAGGGATAATTTGCATGGTGGAGTCGGCGGACGGAGAGGGCTCTATTATCAAATCGTATTTTAAAAAATGCTGGTGTTCATAGGCCAGAATCTTTTGCGCAATAGCCTGTTGCGCCTGGTTGCTGTCCGCCTTTGAGGGCATTTGCAAATTGGCCAGACTGACCTTGCGACCATCCTGGAGCAAAAAGAGATTGGTGTCCAGAATTTTTACAATTTTGATTTTTTGAGCAGCAAAAACGGTGTGAGGACAAAACGATCCCAAAATCATGAATACCACCAAAGGTAATAATTTTGAATACATGATTATTCCCTCCGGACATGTAGTGCGGTCGTGGAAAAACTACCTAATTTAAACAAGATGTTTTTGTTTTTCAACTTCTGAAGAGATTTTTTTAACGGATATGAGAAAATTTTTTTTGAAGGAAAAAGGGGAAAAAGATTAAAGGGCTGAAAGGCATAAATCGGCTTGAGAGGTTTCTACCCACCTCTTAGTTCCCTCCGGGGGAGGGGAGACTCAAGCTTCCCCTTCTGGGAGGGGCAAATCCAAATCTCCCCTCCTGGGAGGGGTTGGGGGTGGGTTTGCTTTCAAGGAAAAATGAAAAATGAAAAAGGAAAAAGGGGTGTTTTGCACTTAAAAAGAGAATTTGATAAATTTAACTGAAATACACATCTAAAGAGGAAAGGGAGTTTGATGCAAATTTTGATTTTGGGAGCCGGTCTGATTGGCAATCCGATGGCGCGCGATCTGGCTCAGGACGGCGATAAAAAAGTACTGGTAGTGGATCGGGATGCTCAAAGATTAAAAGAATTAGACAGGATCGATGCCATTGAAGTGCAGGTTGCTGATGCTTCAGATCCGCTGACTTTGAAACAGATTACTCGTGAGACTGCTGTTGTCATAAATGCCTTGCCAGGATTTTTAGGCTTTCAAATCCTGAAGCATTTGCTTGAATTGGGGAAAAACGTAGTCGATATTGCATTTTTTCCAGAAGATGCGCTCGATCTCCAGGAACTGGCTCTCAAAAAACAGGTAACGGCTCTGGTGGATTGCGGCGTTGCGCCGGGTATGAGTAATTTACTTGTAGGCTACGCCCAATCTTTATTAGGCCATTTAAAAGAGGTAAAAATTTATGTGGGCGGCTTGCCGAAAGTCCGACAATTACCATGGGAGTACAAGGCTGTGTTTTCACCGATCGATGTCATCGAAGAGTACATGCGTCCCGCACGCTTTAAAGTAGATGGAAAAGTAGTGGTTAAAGAGCCTCTCACCGATCCGGAGTTTATTGATTTCCCTCAGATAGGCACCCTGGAAGCCTTTAACAGCGATGGTTTGCGCACCCTGCTCAAAACGATTGACGCGCCGGATATGGTGGAAAAAACGTTACGATATCCCGGGCATCGTGAAAAAATTTTATTCCTGAAACAGACCGGTCTGCTGGACGAAGCGCCGCTTGAAATCAATGGGCAAAAGATTCGTCCCATTGACCTGACCTGTCAGACGCTCTTTAAACAGTGGAAGCTGAAGTCCGGCGAAGAAGACTTGACCGTAATGCGCGTGGAAGTGCGCGGCTCGGACAGCGGATTGCAGTTTAACCTGCTCGATTTTTACGACGCGAAGTCTGGTATCCATTCCATGGCCCGTACTACCGGTTTTACGGCTACCATTATGGCGCGAGCAATGCTGAACGGCCTTGTTACTGAAAAGGGCGTTTTGCCCCTAGAAAAATTAGGACACAACCATGAACTGGTGCGTTTTGTTTTCAATGAGTTTGAGAAACGGGGAATACACTATCAACAAAAGGTACTGAGGTGAGGTGTTCATGGCATCATTTAAAAAGGTAGCTCCCAAAGCCTTGAAGTTTAATGTGTTTTCTTTGTTTGATGATCAGTGGCTGCTATTGACAGCCGGCCAATTTGACACCGGGGATTTCAACACCATGACCATTTCCTGGGGCAGTATGGGGATTATGTGGAACAAACCGTTTGTTCAGGTGGCGGTGCGCCCGCCCCGATACACTTACCAATTTATGAACCGTTTTGAATATTTTACCCTTTGTTCTTTTTCGGAAAATTTTCGCACTGCCTTACAATTGTTAGGAAGTCGTTCCGGCCGGGATGGGGATAAGATAGCGGCCTCGGGATTAAACCCAATCGTCTCACCTGGCGGACACGGCGTGGCTTTTCAGCAGGCCCAATGGATTGTTGAGGCTCGCAAAATGTACTGGGACGATTTTTCCCCACAATATTTCCTGGATCCGGCCGTTGAAGAACATTACACGCAAAGCGACTACCATCGCATTTATTTTAGAGAAATTGTCAATTTTTTTACAAAAGTGATTTAAGAAGGTATGCAATCCGGCATTTTTGAATACTTCCTTCAAAACTTCAATCCCGCTAAGCGGGATGCGAAAATTTTTGTGTTAAAGATCTTAACCCCCCGGACCCCTTCCCTTCTTTTAATAATGGGAAGGGGGAGCAAAGTGTGCCGGTTTGCTGAGTTTTACTCTGATATGTTAAGATATTTTGCAATTTTCTATTTGCAATCTTTGCGCACTTTGTGAATGCTTTGCCTGTCCGGGCGAAGGAGAAATAGGCGCCGGAAAGAAAAACCTAATTCTCATTGATAGTGAATAAGGCCATGAAAAGAAATTTACAACACAGATGGAAAACTTTCCAACACAAGCATTCCCCCTCTCCCAGATTTTATTCTGGAAGAGGGGGATCGAGGGGGTGAGGGCAAGTAATTATTAATTTAAAACATTCATTGCCTGTCCCCGAGGATCGGGATTTCCATTTGCTCAAACCGGCGGCCTGTCGGGAAGGATTGTGCTCCGGAAATTGGACTTTGACAACTCACCAAAATGGATCAGTTTTCATTAATGGACTGAGCGCTTGCGGAACCGGATTGTTTTTTCTTATATTTCAAATACAAAAAATACTGTTTGATCTGTTGTTATGGGGCTTTGTTAAAGTCTTCCAGGAATTTTTTTACATAGTAGGAAGAGGCCTTAAGGGTTCTGGGACTGTAACCAGCCAGTGAAAATTTTTCCCACTATGTGGATTACTGTATTGAGAAAAAGATTTTTACGAAACTTAAAGTTTGTCGCTTTGCGGCTTAGTTCAGCTGGTTAATGTAACGAACTGCTTCTTTGATCGAATTTTGGGCTAAATTAAGGTTTTGGCAATAATCGTTGAATTCAGAGATAAAAGATTTTGGCAACGGGAATCCTCATGTATTTTTTGTGTCAAATGATTTTTCGGATTCCGGATGTTAATTTTTGAGTTATATTGCTAACTGCGGGGTTTAAGGGGTAGTTGCTTAAATACAAACCCGTTGATAAAAGCGTGTAAAGGAGCATAAAAATGAATTTAAAAGAAAAAATTAAGAAAGAGATCGATTTGATACCAGAGGAATATTTACCTCAGCTTGAACAATATCTTAAAGCAATAAAATGCAGAAAAAGAAGACGGCTATGTATCAAAAAAATACATTTAAAAGGTAAATATGATAATCTAAAAATAAGAAAATTAGCATATGAATAGCTATGAACAGCTCAATATTAGTTGACACAAATATACTGATTTATGCTATTGATGCTGACTCTCAATTTAACGAACGGGCATTGACGTTTTTGTCAGATTCCTCATTGAAACTTTTCACCACTTCCAAAAATATTTCTGAATTTTTGGTTGTATTGACCAGGGATACAGAAATAAATCTATCCTCAAGTGAATGCCTCGAAATCCTAAATGGACTTCTGAGTGACATCGTCATTCTCTATCCTACGCCCATGTCAATGAATGTATTTCAAGAACTAGTTCGTAAATACAACCCTCGTGGTTTATGGATTCACGATGTAGAAATAGCCAGTATTGGTATCGCGCATGGTATATCCACGATTGTCACTAATAATGTTGCTGATTTCAAGCGTATTACTGAGTTG
>NZ_JBSMDE010000025.1:0-6580 GCF_056497305.1 Caldithrix sp.
GGCCTGGAAGTGGACGTCATCACGCCCCACTATCAGAAATATTACACCGATCAGGGGAGAACGCCGCCGGCGGATATTTACAATCCCATTCCGCAATATTTTTTAACCGTACCTAAAGGAACGGAGTTTTTGTTTATGTTCCGTTTATTGGAAGATACCGATAGCGATCTGGAGAGCAAATTAACGGCGCTGATCAAAGACGCCGGGGAAAATTACGGCTTTGGGGCCAAAACAGCCACCGGCTATGGTTATTTTAAAGCATGAGGGGAGAAATGGAAACGCAAAAAAACAGCGACGAAATACAACAACTTAAGAAGGAACTCGAACAAGAAGAACTTCAATTAAAAATTCTGAAAATACGATGGGAGAAAGAGAAGTACATAACAGAAAAAGATCAGCCATTGAAAAACCATCAGGAACAACTCAAAAACGAAGAGATTAAATACAAGATAAATCAATTGAAGTACGGAAATATACGAAAATGGATTTTGGCTATTGCTTGTATTGCAGCCGCTCTGTTACCAGCAGGTTTATTACTATTCTGGAAGCCTGCTTTGTTTCAAAACAATTACGATATGGAGAAAATAATAGATGTAACATTGCAAATAAATATTATTTGGGCTAATGTTATTTTACTGGGGTTCAAAACGATTATTATTCTATTTTCTTTGTTTGTTATCTATAAAATTTTATTTCATTTATTTGAAAAGATTTAACACAATAAAAGTTTATTAATTTCTGCTAAAATTAAATCTTTACCCACATTAATCACACTAGAGCTTTTTAGAAAAAGCCATACGAATGTTTTCAGGAATTCGTAATTTATTGAACCATATTCGGTTTTCATCAAAAGCCCCAAAATAGGCATTAAAAGTTCGAAAATATTATCTTGATATTTTGGCTTACAACTCCCCCCCCTACATCACTTCCAGATCAAACTCTTCAACCAATTTGCGCAATAGGGGTGATTTGGCCTGGATTTGTTGCATGATCTCATCTTTAGTCAAAGCTTTTTCTTCCTGAGCGCTGTTTTTTGAGGCCAGGTGTTCTATCTTCATATCCAGGCGAATAGTGGTTTGAAAATAACTGGATAGATGATTCTCAAGCCAGTAGCGACTACCCTGAATAATATTCCCTCCATTGCCCAAACTTAGCTCCAATTTATTGTCCGCAAAACGCACAAAACTGGATTTCTGTAAAACCGAAGCGATGGATGGGCGATCCTGGGCAATCTGTTGGACAAAACCAGACCAACGTTCCTGAATCTGCTTCAAATCAAGCACAGGTTCAGCCTGCTCTGTAGTGTTGTAAGGGGTTGTCTGATCGCGAGCTATGGTGTCAGTTGCTTTTTTTTTTAGTAGATTCAAGTTGTCCAGAATTTGCTCAATTTGCGCTGTACGGGGCATACGGGCCAGTTTGATCAGCCCTAACTCAAACTTCAATTGTGGTTGCTGACTACTTTTAACGGCATTAATCGTTTCGCCGAGACTCTTTAAATAACCGATCAAATCATTTTCAGAAATTTCCTGAGCCAGGTTTTGTAACTTCTCCAGATAAACCTCGCTGGTGTCAAGCAGCTGACTGGAACCGGTGGCCTTTAAAACCAGAATATTCCGAAAGTGTTCTTCCAGCCCCAGTAAAAATTCATTGAGATCATAGCCCGTTTGGAAA
Source organism: Caldithrix sp. (assembly GCF_056497305.1). Taxonomy (NCBI): domain Bacteria; kingdom Pseudomonadati; phylum Calditrichota; class Calditrichia; order Calditrichales; family Calditrichaceae; genus Caldithrix; species Caldithrix sp. The sequence goes on from NZ_JBSMDE010000025.1 coordinate 1,672, forward strand.
ATTCGATCGGCTGTTAAAATGATATTTTTTACATCGCCATTACGGATAAAATCGGTCAGAGTGAAAAATTCATCCTGGTGAATCACGCCCAGGGCCTGGATAACATGTTCAAAAGTGATCGTATTCCCGGCGAACGAGATCAGCTGATCGAGAATACTTTGAGAATCGCGCATGGAGCCATCAGCCTTTTTGGCGATTTGCAGCAAAGCGTCATCATCGATGGTAATGTTTTCCGCCTGACAAATTTTCTTCAAATGTTCCATGATGGTTTTTACGGGCATACGCCGAAAATCAAAACGCTGGCATCTGGAAAGAATGGTAGGAGGGACGCGATGAATTTCCGTAGTGGCAAAAATGAAAATCACGTGTTCGGGCGGTTCCTCCAGAGTTTTTAACAGCGCATTAAAGGCTTCCTTGGTCAGCATGTGCACTTCGTCGATGATGTAAACGCGATATTTCCCCATGGAAGGGGCAAATCGGATTTTTTCGCGCAAATTGCGAATTTCATCAATACCCCGATTCGAAGCGCCGTCAATCTCATAAACGTCCAGAGCATTGCCCTGTGTAATAGCCTGACAGGAGGGACAGCTATTACAGGGATGGGGAGTTGGGCCTTTTTCGCAATTTACCGCCTTAGCTAGAATACGGGCCGTAGTGGTTTTACCTACGCCACGCGGTCCGGAAAAAATGTAAGCATGAGCAATCCGCCCATTGGAGATGGCATTGGCTAATGTTTTGGAAACATGTTCCTGTCCGATGACTTCTTCAAAGGTCTGAGGACGATATCTGCGTGCTATTACAACGTAAGACATGTTTTAACCGATTTTAAAATAAACGATTTCTTGAAAAATTGCCAGGTGACCCGCGGCACATAGGATTAGCACTTACCGCTGCTTCCTTCCGGACCTGACGGGGTTCGGTGCCGCCCTATTGCGCGGGACCTGGCAAAGCAGAGCTATGCGGAGTCGAACCGCAAAACTGATTCAAAAATCAGGCCACCAGGCTGAGCTCTATATTTTTTTAAAAACTTAATTTAGTTAGTTTACATGATATTGTCAAGCTACGGTTAGTAGCAAAAAACAGATTTCCCATCTGTCAAGAAAACATCTCTCAAAAGATCAAAACAGCAGAGCTGCAACCTTTAAAAAGCAGCAAAGGTTACAAAGAATTAATTTTTAATCAATTAATGCTTTTTTGTGCCATCGTGGCTTTGCTGATTTGGATGTTGGTTTCAGGCTTTCTTCTATTGGTCAATAGCTGGCAAGCGGTCCGTAAATGGCTTTTCTTTCATTGGTTCAAAACAGAATTTTATCCATTTTTAAAAAGGGAGAAAGGAAATTTAAAAAAAATCCAAATTTTGCTTGACTTTATGGTAAAGATAAAATAAATTTGCGTCCACTCAAGTTGCGCCTGTAGCTCAATTGGATAGAGCGTTGGATTCCGGTTCCAAAGGTTGGGGGTTCGAGCCCCTCCAGGCGCACCATGAAATTGAAAAATTACAATACCGGATGGAATGGTTGGGCAATTCAAAAATCAAAATTTGCCACCAGAATGAAGTTGTACGCATCCTGTACAATCCTTACTAATAGAATTCATCAGAAATAAAAATAGGAGACTGTAAAAGAAGTCATGGCTGAAAAAATTACACCAAGAAACGTTGATTATTCGCGCTGGTACACGGATGTGATTCTGCAAGCCAAATTAGCCGATTATTCTCCGGTTAAAGGGGCTATGGTCATTCGACCCAATGGTTACGCCATCTGGGAAATGATTCAGCAAAATTTAGATCGCATGTTTAAAGAAACCGGGCACGAAAATGCCTATTTCCCGTTATTGATTCCTGAAAGTTTTATGCATCGCGAAGCAGAGCATGTGGAAGGCTTTTCACCGGAATGTGCCGTGGTGACGATCGGTGGCGGCGAACAGTTGGAAGAACCGCTTTACATACGTCCCACTTCAGAGACGATTATCTGGAGTATGTACAAAAAATGGATTATGAGTTATCGCGATTTACCGATCCTAATTAATCAGTGGGCTAATGTTCTGCGCTGGGAATTGCGTACACGGCTTTTCCTGCGCACCTCTGAATTTTTGTGGCAGGAAGGGCACACAGCTCATGCCACCTATGAAGAGGCGGAAGAAGAAACCAGATTGATTTTGAATATTTATAAAACTTTTGTGGAGGAGTTCCTGGCTATTCCGGTGATCGCCGGTAAAAAGTCCGATGCAGAAAAGTTTGCCGGGGCTTTGCACACCTATTCCATCGAAGCCATGATGCAGGATAAAAAGGCCTTGCAGGCGGGTACTTCCCACAATTTGGGACAGAATTTTGCCAAAGCCTTTGATGTTAAATTCCAGGACAAGGACGGGCAACTGCAATATGTCTGGGCCACTTCCTGGGGCGTCAGTACACGTTTAATCGGCGCGCTGATAATGACCCACGGGGATGATAACGGAGTTGTAATTCCGCCTAAAGTTGCCCAGAAGCAGATCGTTATTGTGCCCATCTGGCGGGGCGAAGAGGAGAAGAAGCAGGTTCTGGCTTATGCCAGTGAGGTGCGCACTGAATTAAGTAAAGCATATCGTGTTATTGTGGATGATCGGGAACAATTTAAACCCGGTTACAAATTTGCGGAGTGGGAGCTGCAGGGCATTCCTCTGCGTCTGGAAATTGGTCCCCGCGACGTTGCTAAAAATGGCATGGTCATGGTGCGCCGGGATACCCTGAAAAAGGAATTTGTGGCAAAAGAAGGCCTGCTGCAAACCGTTCGACAGACACTGGATTTAATGCAAAAAGAAATGCTGGAAAAAGCGCGGCGCTTTCAACAGGAAAATACCCATAGTGTAGATGATTACGCCACATTCCAGAAAATTATTGAAAGCGAGGGCGGTTTTCTGAATAGTCATTGGTGCGGCGATGCAGAGTGTGAAGCGAAAATTAAAGCCGATACCAAAGCTACCATCCGTAATATTCCTTTTGACCGCCGGCGCGAAAAAGGCCAATGCATCGTTTGCGGTAAAGAATCCGAAGGCCGGGTCATCTTTGCCAAGGCCTATTAAATCAGAAATGTTTGCATTTTGGCTGTTCATGCCTTATGATACATAATGGACAGGCAATCGTTTAACGAACACGCATGATCAAAGGCCAGAAAAGCAGCGATGGCTGCACAGGACGAAACTTTTAAATCAGGTGGTCGTTACTCATTTGAGGTCGATTAAAAGAAGAAGAAGTTATGTACGATAGTGGTTCATATTACCGTTTCCGGTCGGGCGGCATGTTGCCTCCGGCTGTAAAAAATTTGATGTTTGCCAATGGAATCGTCTGGTTAATTATGGTTTTGAATGGCAGCCTGCGCTATTTTTTGCTGGATCAATTTGCCCTCAACCGCATTGATGTTTTCTATCATTTCAAAATCTGGCAATTGGCAACATACATGTTTTTGCATGATCCATCGGGATTCATGCATGTATTTTTCAATATGCTCTTTTTATGGATGTTTGGCGCCGAACTGGAAAATGAATGGGGAACCAGGGAATTTTTAAAATACTACTTTATTACCGGGATTGGCGCCGGGATTCTGAACATTATCTTATCGGCCAGTCCGACCATTGGCGCTTCAGGAGCCGTGTACGGAATTATGCTGGCTTACGCTTTACGCTATCCGGATCGCTATATTTACATTTATTTTTTGTTTCCGGTCAAGATAAAATATTTTATGACCTTTTTGTTTTTAGTGGCCTTCTTCTCAACGTTTGGATCGTACGGTGATGGCATTGCCCATGCAGCCCATCTGGGAGGTATTGTAATCGGTTATGTGTATTTAAAGTATTGGTATCTGTTCTACAAATTGAAAGCCTATTTTAAACAAATGAATCTTTCCAGGAAAAAAGACGGGATGAAATATTATCCTGGGGGTAAAGGGAGCGAAGCCGAAAAAATCGAATATTACCGTAAGGTGATCGATGAGTTGCTGGATAAAATCAATCGCGTGGGATATCTGAATTTAACCGAAGAAGAAAAACAACTTCTGGAAGAAGGTAGTAATTACCTTCGGGAACATGACAAAGAAAATTATCATTAGATAAATACTTTCTTTTATCGAAGGAGGTGAACCTATGAGTTATCATGAGAATCTTACATGTGGCTGCAGTGATTGTCACTACAATCATGATTCTCTGTGTTACAAAGAATCGATTACCCTGGATTTGAATGGAACCTGTGAAGACATGGTGACTTGTGAAGATTTTGATTGTCAGGACTGCGAGTTTTTTGATTTTTGCGAAAAGGATAAGAAGTACAACTCCACTGCCTTCACGTCTAATGAAGATTATTACAATGAAGATGAATATTAATTAAGCATCCCGTTCTCATAATAGCAAAAAATCCGTCCTCCGGGCGGATTTTTTTGTTTGTGCGCCCGCCATATTTTAGTTTGTTTTTGATTTGATCGAATATTATTTTGTTTAAAAAGAAATATTAATGGTTGATTCTTTTAACCTTATTCTTTGTTATTGAGGAATGTATGGTGGGTTACCAGACGCCCGAGCAAAAAGCCAGAGAAAATATCGATATATTACTGAAAAAGTGCGGATGGTCGATTCAGGACAGGGACAAAATTAATTTTGCAGAGTCAACCGGTATTGCAGTCAGAGAATATCGAACAGCTCACGGCCCGGCCGATTATGTTTTATTTGTCAATAGTAAATCAATTGGTATTATAGAAGCCAAACGTGAAGAAGAGGGGCATCGCCTTACGGTGCATGAAGAACAGGCAGAATTTTACGCTAAAAGCAAATTAAAATATGTGGACAATGATCCACTACCTTTTGTTTATGAGAGCACCGGCGAAGTTACACGTTTTACGGACCTCCGCGATCCCAGGCCTCGCTCCCGGCCGGTTTTTGCCTT
>NZ_JBSMDE010000026.1:0-6692 GCF_056497305.1 Caldithrix sp.
CAGTCATTTTTCCTTTTGCTAAATTCTCGCTTGCACAAGCTGATCATTCGACCGGGGGGCAAACCTTCAGAGAAATCCTTCGCCCCTACCCCTACGGAAAACCACAACCGATTCACACTACCAACCAGTCCTTGCCTAAACTGTCCCCTACGTGCGCTTACAGGGGATTCTTCGGCCCGATAAATCGGGATTCAGAATGACAGGATGTTGTGATGCCTTGCTGCTTGTCATTCCGGCCGAGCGGCAGCGAGAGCCGGAATCCCCAACGTACTGCAAGGGATTCCCGCTTACGCGGGAATGACAGTGGGCGGGTGAAAGGGATTCCCGCTTTCGCGGGAATGACTGCACCGTCTGTCATTCTGAACGGAGTGAAGGCCAGCCCAGGAAATCCCTTTCGTTGTTTGCATGTCATTCTGAGTGGAGCGAAGCGGAACGAAGAATCCCGTGGTTTTCATGGAAGGGATTCTTCTCCCGCCGGGGCGGGATCAGAATGACACACTACGCCTGGAAGGGATTCTGCGACCGCGAGCAGTCCCGCAGCATATTTTGAAGAAAAAAAATCGTAAACAAGTATCCAGAGGGCGAAACGTTAATGCGCAAAATTAAGAAGAATTTTTTGATAGCAAGATTAATTCATTTTAGGCCACAATGAACCAATGGCTGCAAAAGCCTTTTCTAAAGCATACACACTCAAAACGATGAAAAGCGCCAGATAAACCACCGGCAATTGGGCGTGGATAAATCGCGCGTTAAAAAACCTTTCCAGACTGTGGTTTAATAAGTCGTTATTTAATAATCTCATCAACATAATAACGCCTCCTGTTTATTAATTAAATAGCGGCCGCAGCTCAGACCGCTTACCGATTTTAAAATAATTATCGCGCCAGTTAACGGTGTTACTAATAAAAGGCACAAACCAGAGAATGCTGATTAATAAATCCTTAACCGGCGTCAAAAAATGGTGATACCATTTCAAATCGCTTTTCATTAAGCGCGACAGGTAAAAATCGTTCGCCATTTTTATGAAAGTAACCAGCAGCAGTAATCCGGCGCCCGGCGCGCTGTGCAGCAGCAGCGTCAGAATAAAGGCCAGGGCTATGGGATTGGAAACCGATTCAATGAAATAGTGATGAATATGCATATTGCGTCGAATTTTCGCCCAGCGCGTGTGCCGGTTAATAAAGCGCTTTAAGGACCATTTAATATTTACATTATCGACCATAACGGAAATGGTATGTACTTTAAACCCCAGACTTTTGGTTTTTAAACCCAAAAGATAATCTTCGGCCAAAAAATCTTTAAACGTCTTAAATCCGCCCATGCGCCTCAATAATTGCGTGGAAATCAAAATCGATTTGCCAATGACCACTGGAATGCCGGACAGGGCATCGGCTACAAAAACATTGGGCGACACATAGGTATTGATATGCAAATTTTCTAAAATTGCGGCAAACTTTTTAGCGCCAATTCCACGAATGGTCGCCGTAACCAGCCCTACGCCGGGCCTGGAGATTGCCGCCAGCATGTATTTTAAAAATTCCGGTTTAACCTGCGTATTGCTGTCACTGATTAACACATACCGACCACGGATGTATTTTTCCATATTGTGCAAATTGTTAATCTTGGGATTAAGACCGATTTCAGAACTTTCCACAACGACGCGGGCATTGACTTGCGGATAGGCCTTCATCAATTTATTGACCACGGCCAGCGCCGGATCATCCGCGCTTTGCAAACCGAAAATCAGCTCGTAATCCGCATAATCGATCTCAAAAAAAGAACGTAAATTCGCTTCCAGATTATCATCCATTCCTTTCAGCGGCTTTAAGATCGAAATCTTTGGCAGCGCGCCCATTGCGTTAAGAATGGTTAAATCTGGTTTTTTGCTCATGCGCCTGGTAGTCACCACGGCCGAGACCGCAAGGTGAATTAAACTAACGCCAAGGATCAGCGCATAAAAATAAATGATAACGGTTAACATTAAGCGCTCCATCTTTTAAACCTTTAATACCTATTTAAAACCTGATTATTTGTGCATTATTAGGAGACCATTAATTTCACTTTAAAAGGCTTTGTTCTTTACTTCTGCGGCGGACGCCTGATCCGGAAAATTTTCAATGGCGGTCAGGATAGTCTCCCCTTCCGGTTATTCAAATCGATCTCAATAATTCTTGCGTAGTGGCGGGCGCTTTGCTTAACCGTTCGCCGAAAATCGTTTTCATAGTCCACGTGCACCAGGCCAAAGCGTTTGGACTTTCCCTCCAGCCATTCATAATTATCCAGAAACGACCAGTAGAAATAGCCTTTAACGGGAAGCCCGTCTGCCCGCGCTTTAAAAACTTGTTCGAGGTGGGCATCAATAAAACGCATGCGTAGCCCATCATCCAGGGTTGCAATTCCATTTTCCGTAATGATAATATCTTTTTTAAATTTACCCATATAGCGCAGAACTTTACTCAACCCCTCTGGATAAACTTCCCAGCCCATGTCGGTAAGCCCAAGACCTGCTTCATCTTTGAAAATAAACTGAAAGGGCCGGCGAATATTAAAGCGGAAAGCGACAAACATGCGGTAGTAATAATTCACGCCCCAGAAATCGATCTGCTTTTTCAGGTCAATGGCTTCATCCACATCGAACAGTAAAGGAAAATGAAAACTAAGACGGTTTGTCTCGAAGGCTTCCGGAATCATCTCATTAAAAAAATGGTGAAGCAGCTCGGCCAGACTGCGGTCTGCGGCAAACCATTTACGATGGGCTTCGAAGGTGATAAAATGTTTGGCCATGCCAATTTTTGCCTGCGGTCGATAAGATTTTATTAATGAATAGGCGCACTGATGCGCTTTCAAAATATTTAAAAGGGCGCGCATCATTGCTTTGGCGTCCGATTCTCCTGGAGGGAACTTGCCATCTCCATAGGCTGCCAGGGCCCATACCAGAGGTTCATTAAACGTAATCCAATAAACAATGCGATCGGCGAAGCGCTTTAGCAGAACCTCCGTAAAGCGGCAAAAGACATCCCGTGCCTGCTCAGAAGTCCAGGGCGTTTTTTGATGAAACCATACGGGATGCGTAAAATGGTGCAGGGTCAAAAACGGTTCGATGTTCAACTCCAGCAAACGATCCACCATTCGTTCATACTGATCCAGAACCTGCCGGTCGAACGCTGCGAACTGCGGTTCAATGCGCGCCCATTCCATGGAAAAGCGATAGGCATTGACCTTTAGCTGTTTTAATAGATTAAAATCATCCCGCCAGCGCAGCCAGTGCGCCGAGCCGTTCTGGTACAGGGGACGTTTTCCCTCGTGGTTGAAGCCGCCCTGCTTTTCCCAGACGGTCATATCGTTTTCAACAAACCCTTCGACCTGAAAGGCAGAAGTGGCCGCGCCCCACCAAAACCGATCCATTAACAGCAAGCCAGCCTAAAAAACTATCGTAATGGCGATTTCGGCACAGGTCAGCCCCAGCAGCATTCCGAACAGAACATCCAGGGGAAAGTGGACGCGCAAATAGATTCGTGAATAGCCAATCAGCCCGGCAATTAAAAAAAGCGGCAAGGCTAAATCGGGAAATTGAAAACTCATTATTCGCGCAAATAAAAAGGCCGCCGCCGCATGACCGGAAGGAAAGCTGTAGCGATCCGGAGCGTGAATTAAGTTTTTAATCTTCGGAAAGTGCTCAAATGGACGCAAACGCTTTACCGATGTTTTTAAAACGTAATAGATGGGCAACTCCAGGCCAAAGGCGATGAGCGCCGCCCACACCACGCGCCGGCCGTCTTCAAATCCGATTATCAGTTCAAGCAGGACAATAATCGCATAAATCGGACCGTTGCCAATCCAGGAAAGACTCTTGTAAAAAGATTTGAAAAAAAGTCCCTCTCGCCTGCTGCTGGCCAGGTTAAAAAGAATTATATCGAAGCGGATAAAATTTTGTCCTATGCTTCTAACCATTTTGATTTCCTCTTTGATCAACGATTTTAGTGCTTAATCCTAAGTCTGGTTTGTTAGCCTTTGATTAGATTTTGAATAGAATTAAGCTTCTAACCAGCAAGCGGATGTGCAGCGGCGGCGGCAAAGGATTTGTGCATGGTTGATAGGACATCGTACTGTCATTCTGAGCGAAGCGCCTGCAGTTTAAAGGACGTACATTACCCGCCGCCTTTTAAGACATGGAAAGCTAAGGCGGAGGGTTGAATGCAAATGTGGCACTTTGCCATAATTTCTTTCTGAGGAATTATCAGGAACAGTTTTTATTTATTTATGCGCTAAATGGTTCGATTTCGACGTTACGCTTCAGCCAGCACCTCTCTTATCTTTTGGGCCAACTGTTCCACCGAAAATGGCTTTTGTAGATAATGAAACTCTTTTTTGCTTAGCTGCTCATCCACTACGATATTATCCGTGTAGCCGGAAATCAGGATCACCTTTACATCCGGCTTGCGTCTTTTTACTATTTTTAGCATTTCAAGTCCGTTCATATCGGGCATCACCACATCGCTTATGATAAGATCGAAATCGATCTTTTGCTTTTCGATTAAGTCGATGGCCTTTCTTCCATTTTCGGCCTCAATAACTTTATAATGCAGGGATTTTAAAGCGTTTGACGTAAATTCCCGCACCTGCGCCTCGTCTTCAACCAGCAAAATGGTTTCTGTGCCAAAGTATTCTTTTTTCTCTGTTATTCTTTTCTCCACCGGCGGTTTTTCCCTGGTGGTCGGAAAATAGATTTTAAAGGTGGTGCCCTCACCCGGCATGGAATGAACGGTGATGTAGCCGTTGTGCTGCTTTACAATGCCATAAACGAGGGCTAAACCCAACCCCGTCCCCTGGCCTTTTTCTTTAGTGGTAAAAAAGGGTTCAAATATTCTGGTTTTGGTTTTATCGTTCATTCCGACGCCCGTATCGGATATGGCAAGACATACGTATGATCCTTTTTTACTTCCGGGATGGGTGCTCACAAATTCATCATCTAAGATGACATTAGCCGTTTCAATTAAAATTTCCTTTTTGGCTTGCGATTGTTTGTTTAAACGAATGGCATCGCGCGCATTAACCACTAAATTCATGATGATTTGTTCAATATGAGATTTATCGGCTTTGATTCGATGAATATGGCTGGCTAATTTGTTTTCAAGATAGATATCTTCGCCGATCAACCGTTTAAGCATTTTTTCCATGGAAGAGATAATTTGATTAATATTAAAAACTTCCGATTTTGCAACTTGTTTGCGGCTAAAAGCTAACAACTGATTGGTCAATTCAGCCGCCCTCTTTCCCGCCTCGGAAATCGCCGAAACCGCTTTATGTAAAGGATGATCCTCATCCATGGATAAACGCATTAATTCGGCGTAGCCATTAATCACCGTTAAGAGGTTATTGAAGTCGTGCGCCACGCCGCCGGCCAGCGTCCCGATGGATTCCATTTTCTGCGCCTGGTGCAGCTGGTTTTCTAATTCTTTCTCGCGCGTAACATCCCTGGCAATTTTACAATAATTGGTGATTCTACCGTCTTTATCTTTAAGCGGAAAGATAACCGCGTCCTCAAAATAACGTTGCCCGTTTTTACGTTTATTTACAAATTGTCCTCTCCACGTTTTGCCAGAAGTAATCGTAGCCCATAATTCCATGTAATATTCATCATCCTGTTTTCCGCTTTTTAAAAGATTCGGTTTTTTTTGCATGACATCGTTTATCGTGTAGCCCGTAATTTTCTCAAAGGCAGGATTCACATATTCAATATGGCCCTGCGTATCGGTAATCATAATAGATTCAGCCGCCTGTTCTACCAGTGAAGCTAAGCGCTCGATCTGTAAATGCGCCTTTTCCTGTTCTTCCATTAGTTTTAGCTTCATCAAAGCGATATTGCAGCGGTGTGTTAAAGCTTCTATAAAAGAGATTTCGCTTTCTTCCCATTCATGCTTCTCCACAAAATAGGTGCAATTCAGCGCGTAGAATCCATCTTCATAAAAGCCAAAGGGATAAATCAAAAAGCTCTTGATTTTTCTTTGTCTGTGAAAAAAATCGCCCAGCCCATCTGCGGACACGGCTGGATGCACATGATCCGCATGGCTAACGAGATATTTTTTCTGCTTGCCAACATGATCATAAAAATTTGTCCATGAGTTTAACTCGTAGTTGAGTGGTTCTGGCGTGTCAACGCCTTCGCGCCTCCAGATGCCAAGGTATCTGGCAAATTTATTTTTAACATCTACCTGATAAATGACCGTAGCGTCTAATTTTAAGGTTTTACCGATTAGTTCAACGATAAAGTCAAATATCTTCTGCCGATCCTGCTCAATAAGAATATACTGTGAAAGGCTATTTAGAGCTTCCACATAAGTAATTTGCCGCTGCAATTCCCTCCTGGCCTGATGGTGTTCAATAATTGAGGCCAGCGTTTGAGCAACGATCTGTAAAAATTCACGCTCTTCCGGCCGTTCTTTAACATGAGCCGGCAGGTAAAGGAGCAAAACGCCCAATACTTTTTCTCCGGCTAAAATGGGCACATTGTAATGCCCGTGGTCGGACATACCCGCATAGCGGATGGTATGGTCTTTATCCACATGAGAACGAAATATCAATTTTTTAGTGGAAGCGGCCTGGCCGCAAAGACGTTCCCCAAAAGGCACCAGTGCGCAGGCTTTTGTTAATTTTTCTGACAAATTTTTGGCGGCTATGAGTTTAAGCTGCTT
>NZ_JBSMDE010000027.1:0-3378 GCF_056497305.1 Caldithrix sp.
ATGTGGAATTCCCCTACGATGATTTCCGCAAGGCCATGGTGGAGCAAATGGGCAGCAGCGAGAGCGTGGCGGATAACATGATCGAGTTTATCAAAGCCATGAACATCGGTAAGGTTTTTGAGAACGCCAAACGCGATGCGGAAAGCACAACCCGAACGACCATCGAAGATTTTGCTCAGGTGTTTGCGATGATTTATAATAGTTAAGGCAGCACAGCTGCAATCAAAATGATCATAGGAAGATGATTTGGGTAGTTAATAACCACACCCAAGCAAAAGGATGATAATTTTTGCACCTGGTTTCTCTTAACTTTCGGAGCTTAATTGTTCGGAAAGCCGTTCTGCCAGTCTCTGAAAATCATTTCTCTGTTCGACCTGGTACCAGGTGATCCGCTGATCTGCCCGGAACCAGGTCATTTGTCTTTTGGCGTAGCGCCGCGTATTGCGCTTGATGCGCTCGACCATTTCCTGGTAATCGATTTCTTTCTGTAAAAATTGAATGGCTTCTTTGTAACCGACGGTGCGCAGGGCGTTTAATTGGGCAGAATAGCCCATGCCCAATAGATGTTTAACTTCATCCAGTAAACCGAGTTGTAGCATCTGTTCCACACGCTGGTTGATGCGCTGGTACAAACGGGAACGTTCCATAGTCAATCCCCAGAAAACAGGTTCAAAATCGGCCTTTATGGTTGGTTGTTGGTGAAAAGAAGAAAACGGTTGCCCGGTAACTAAAAAGACCTCAAGACTGCGCAGAATACGTTGCCGATCATTTGGACTAATTTTAGCAGCGTAATGGGGGTCGACGTTTTGCAATTGCTGATACAAAGAGGCCAGTCCTTCTGTGCGTAGCCTGTTTTCCAGTTCTTTCCTAACGGCTTCGTCTCTAGCATCCAATTCAAAAAGGCCATCCACCAGCGCTCTAATGTAGAAACCGGAACCGCCAACCACCAGCGGTCTTTTCCCTCTTTGAAAAATGGCATCAATGACTTGCCGCGCCTGCTTCCCAAACATTCCGGCGCTATAATATTCGTCAGGGCTGCAAATATCTATGAAATGGTGGGGCACCTGTTTTCGGAAGTCGGCATCGGGCTTTGCCGTGCCAATATCCATAAAACGGTAAATCTGACGCGAATCGGCAGAGACAATTTCAATAGGTATTCGATCCGCAATCAATCGGGAAAGGAGCGTTTTGCCGACGGCAGTGGGGCCGACTATGAAATGCACGTTACGTCGCATGTCAGGTGATTCGTTTAAATTTGCGATCCAACTCTTCGAGGTCTATGGTAACAATGACCGGTCGGCCATGGGGACAAAAGAAAGGTGTTTCACAGGCGAATAGCTGATCAACCAGATTTTGCATTTCGGTCTGTGTTAATTTTTCGCCGGATTTTATGGCGTTTTTACAGGCGTAGGCTGCGGCAACCTTGTGTAAATGGTCAAATTCGTGCAGGGGCTCATTGCGGTAATAATCGATAATGTCCAGTAAAATTTGCGATTCACGGCCCACCTTTACATCTGCTGGCATGGCTTCAATAACGATGGTGGTGCCACTGAAGACTTTGATGCTGAAACCAATCTTGTTTAAAATTTCATGAATCTCTTTAAAAACCATAAAATCGTCATAATTGAGCGTAATTTTCTGTGGGAAAAGCAGCTTTTGTCCACCGCCACCACCCTGTCTTTGCAGAGCCTTCAAAGTCCTTTCGAACAAAATCCGCTCGTGGGCCACATGCTGATCAATAATGACCATGCCGCTTTTAATTTCTGAGATAATGTAGCGGTTATGTAATTGCCAAAACTGAACATCGCCTGTTTGCTGTTCGTGGGGACGGGCCGAAGGCAGCAGGGTATTCTGCTTTTCATCGGCCTTTTTGGTGTCTTCCTTTTGCGGTTCAGGTTCAAAATAGGTTAAGCTGAGTTGTGCACCGTTTCCGTAGCGTCCTAAATACCGTTTTCGATGGCGCATTTCGTTAATAATTTGCCGGGGTTGTTCACTTTTGTCGATCACCTGTTTTAAAGCGCTGCCTTCCGGTGTACTGGTGAATTCCGGAATTACCCCCTCGTCATTGAGGACTTTGCGCACGCTGCTGATTACAAAATAGTAGACACTCCTTTCATTGGAGAAGCGGACTTCCATTTTGGTGGGATGCACGTTTACATCCACCATTCCGGGATCCATTTCTAAATACAGCACATAAATAGGGTATTCACCGCTGTGGATCAAGTTTCCGTAAGCCTGGAAAATAGCATGGTTCAAGGCGCGATCCTGAATCGGACGCCCGTTGAGGAATAGAAACTGCATGCCGCGTGATTTGCGCACAACATCCGGGCGGCTGACAAAACCCTGAAGTTCGATTCCGCCCAGGCTGGCAGAAACTTTAAGCAGCCCACGAAAAATACTGGCTCCCATCACATCTTGCACGCGCTGGCCCACATCGCTTTTTTTTAGGTTGTAAATTTCTCGTCCGTCAATGGTCAATTGAAAAGCGATGTTGGGATAGGCCAGACAAAAGCGTTTTACCACATTCAAAATTTGCTGTACTTCAGCATTGACCGAACGCAGAAACTGACGTCGCGCCGGGGTGTTGAAAAAGAGGTTGCGCACCGAAATACTGGTGCCAACATTGGCTGCCGTCTTTTTGAGTGAAGCGTCCCGACCGCCATTTAAGGTGTAGATGGTGCCCATTTTATCCGCAGCTTGACGTGTTTTAACTTCTACTTGCGAAACAGAAGCAATACTGGGCAGCGCCTCGCCCCGGAAGCCCAGCGTTTCAATGCGATCCAGATCATGTTGTGTACTGATCTTGCTGGTGGCATGGCGTTCAAAAGCCAGGGGCAAATCTTCTTCGCTCATACCCAGGCCGTTATCGATTATCTGGATCAACTTTTTGCCGCCTTCTTCAATAAAGATGCGGATTTCGTCCGCTTCGGCATCAATGGCATTTTCGATTAATTCCTTGACCACCGAGGCCGGACGCTCAACAACCTCTCCGGCTGCTATTTTATTGGCTAAATTTTCCGGAAGTATTTGAATTCTATTTAATCTTGTTGCCATGAATTATCCACGTTTTTGTTTTGACGAATATAAAAAAAATTGCATTGCAAAAAAAGAAAACTAAACATTAGAAGGATTTTAATAGCTGGCGGGAAGGATTTGTTCCGCCTTCAGGTAAGAAACAAAACCAGTTGGAATGTGAACGGGCCTTGTTCAGGACTGAGAAGTTTTTAAACGTTTGAAACATAGTAAATTGGCATGAAATTGGGCCTGAATGTCCGGAATTTAATTTTTAGTGGTGCGGCCAAAAGGAATGCCTAATCTTCTCATGCGATGGCGTAAGGTATTGGGATTGATTCCCAGTATTTCCGCCGCGCCGCCTTT
>NZ_JBSMDE010000028.1:0-6893 GCF_056497305.1 Caldithrix sp.
ATACCGCTGAAACGGGATTCAGAATGACATGCCGGCCCAGGCCTTCACCGCCTGGGCCCGTCTTGCCCCTTCACAAAATAATTCGTAATTCGTAATTTTTAATTAAAACTAATTCTTTGCCTGTCAGGCTGGATCTGCCAGACGGGCCTGTCAGGCTGCGCCTGCCAGACTGGCCTGTCCGGTGCCAGACGAGTGTCCTTTGCGGCTTTGCTGCCTTAGAAACTACATGTCATTTCACAAAATAATTCGAAACTGAACATTCCACTGCCAGTCGGTTCTAAATGGTGTAGACATCCCAGACGAAACAAGGAAACTGGCCTTTAAAATTTTAAAAGCCATATTCCACTGACGATTTTGGCATGATAGTTGAAATAAATTGAGTAATCGTATCTGGAGGAAGGAAAATGATCAGAGGCTTTGCATCGCTTTTTCTCATATTCATTCCTTTATTCTGGCTTTCGGGCCAACCGCTGCTAATCAATGTGGAAAACAGCCCCTCTACCTTCAAACAAACCAATCCCAAAATCTGGAAATTAAATGCGCAAGAATTTCTGGTTATCTGGGATGATTATCGACAGGGAGTTCAACAACCTTACGGTCAATTTTTAAAAAGCAATCTGCGGTTTCTGGGTAAAAATAGGCCATTAAAGGGTAACGGAGATCTCTTTCTTCTAAATGACTCCACTTTTTTGATGTTTGACCAAATTGAAAAAGAGATCGATTTTGGAGGCTTTTATGTCTATGATGTAAATTTCCTGGGAACGGTTTACCAGAATCATTTACCCTGTTCCGATACCAGGGTATTATTTGGTTTTACTGCCGATGCCTGTGGAATGGGAGGACCTTCTTTTTATCTCACCATTTTACCCTTTAAAACATATTTTTTAAAAATCATCTCCTCCAAATATTTTTCCATCGATTATTACGATCCTTTTCTTAATCCCCTGCGAACCATCCGCTATATGGACAAAATACCTGTTATTGTCAATCCGGTAGGACAGGGGTTTAAAACGAGCTATTGGCTTGCTGGTTTAAATGAATTCTGGACAAACGCCCCCCCGGATTCCTTAAAACTCAATCTGTTTCTGTTTGATGAGCGCGATTCGTTGGTCAAACAGGAAACGCTGGAAAATTTTGGACCAGGGAATGAAGTGGGAGAATATTATTCCATTCTGGATTTTTCCATTCTCAGAACGTTAAAGTTAAATGATAGCGCAGCGCTCATTGGTTACTGGCTGCCTGGCACGCAGACCATTTATCTGTTCACCCTTGATGATCGGGGTAGAGTGGGGAACAGACAATCGATAAAAATTCAAAGCGACGATGAAATATTTTCCAGAGATTTTTCTTTGAAAAAGGGAAGTGACGGCTCTGTGCTGGCTCATCTTTCCTGGAACACCTACTCGAATTCCAAATCCACATCCTGGAATTATTTCCTTTACGGGGATTCCTTGGGGCATTTTTCAGGCGATGCATTTAAAACCAGCGCCCTCTTTAAACCGCTGAAATCAACAGATTTTTTGTACCTTAAAAAAGATGCGTTTTTAGCTGTAAAAAACCTGAATGACGAAATTTACCTATGTCAGATTGAAGGCGATGAGGAAATACAGAGTTTAAAAATAAATGACGATGCAACGGGTAGTAATGAAGATGTTTCCGGTATTGTGGTCGAAAACAGTAAAAACTACCTGGTTGTTTATCACGATGAAAAAGAGCTTCTTGGCCGTAAAGTGCAGGACAACAAATTAACCAGCGAACAGCCAGAAATTCCACTGCACGGCTCTAAAGGCGTTTTTTTTAAGAATGGCTATTTTCTCAATTTTTGGGTGCGGGGACGTTCCATTGGATATGCCTTGTTTGACGAGAGGTTTAGAATTTTAAAATCCGACACCTTTTGTTCTACGCCCTTATACGCCGTTAACTCCATAAATGGCTTTGTAAAATCGGATTCAACTTTCATTGTAGCCTATACAGTGAATCGGGACCTTTATCTTCTGGAAATTCGAACGGACGGGGTTGTTTTAAATTCTTTTAACGGCAAAAGCGCTTACGAAGATGATTTGCGTATTGTACGGTCTGGAGAAAGGGAATTTTGGGTATGCACAAGCGTTTCAGCTCAAAAGTTTTCTTACGAACTGCAGCCGCTGACGGGAAAAATCGATTTCTCCTCCGTGCTCTATTTAGTCTCTTCTCAATCTCATTTTTTAATTAAGGACCATTTGACTCTGCTGCAAAAGGGGATGATTTTAACAGAGAGGGATACTGTTGCCGTAGCTGAAGAATTGGCCCCTTACAAACACCCCTTTCAATGCCTGAACATAGATGAACAACATTTTGTCTCCATTTTCATCCAGGATTCGCAATTTAAATTCAAATTATTCGATTGGCGTGGCCATTTCCTGCACGAAAAGACGGCGCCGATTGACTCTGTCTATTTGAGTAATGTAAAACATTTTCAATGCACCATTCACGACTCGTTGCTTTATCTGGCTTGGAGCAATAGCATCAGAGACAGTACGGGCTACAATGTGTACGCCTACACGATGCCGGTCGATGTAATAACCAGTGTCAGCGCCAGTCCTTTTGAACCACGGACAACCGTCCTGGTCAAAAGCTATCCGAATCCCTTTAATCATGTAACTACCATTAAAATTGCTTTGCCAGGCAAAGGGCAAACATCGGTTACCATCTTTAATTTACTGGGCGAAAGGGTTAAAACATTGCTCAAGAATGCGTACAGGGAGGGTGTATTTGAACTGCGCTGGGACGGAACCAATGAAACTGGCCACCCGGTGTCGTCTGGCCTGTATTTTTGTCGCGTGCAATACAAAGATCGTTTGGTACATCGCAAATTGATGTTCTTAAAATAGATTAAGAGGGAAGAATTTTGAACAGAGCTGGAAGAGGGGGACCTCGAAGCTGGCAGGTGTCAACCGTTCCGCTCATTGTAAGCCGGAAGGGTGATGTTGATAGAGCAACAAAGCAGCACCGAATTCCCGGAATGGCATTCCCCACCCGCCTTTCGGGGATTTTTACATTTGAGATGGGGGAGTAGGCGAGTAGAGCGCTGGAAGGGGAAGAGTATTGTGGGGGAGGAGGTAGGACGGGCTTTAACCCCTGGTGGCTGAGCCGTCCTGCTTTAGCGGGACGAAGCGAAGCCACCGTTTTTGTTGGGTGTCTGTCATTCTGGACGAGACCGGTTACCCCAATTTCTAACCGGTGCAGCGTTTGCGAGCGCCAGGATTTCTTGTTAAAAGAGTGGAAGGGCATATTTCTTGAACATAAAAGTAAAAACGAAGACCATGTTTTTCTCATTTAGTTTGAAAGCCAGGGATGGGCTTCAGCCCATTAACTGTCTTGGTAGAAAAGAAAATACTTTTAACAAACTATTTACAATATTGAAGAGGAACGAAGCGCTACTCAAATCCATTTTCACTTGAAACAAATATTCAAGCTCAATAAATTGTTTTTGATCAAAAATAGCGAAAAAATATGGATGGATGGTCTCTGGATGACATTATTGATAATGGCTAAAGCAGACTGTGAGGTTATTCGTAATTTTGACCGTTAAGTTTCTGCCGTTCACCAAATTAAAAAAAATAGTAATTTCGCCAGAAAAAACAGAAAATGAAAACATATTGTTTCACTCTCTTGATGGTCATCATCGGACAGGCTTATGCCCAGGATTCAGCCCAGGTTAGCTGGGTTGCTAATTTTGGGATCAACTCAAATCTGATTTCCGGGTCCACCTGTCAGGAATACTACGAGCCGCATCGCTTTCCAGGCTTGCACATCTCGCTTGCCTATGAGAGGAAAAATCAATTTTCCGATTATGCAGGAATTGAAATTTCCTATGAGGGGCGTGGCGGCATGTGGGGCAAAGGATTTTTCGATTTTTCTGACGGCGATTATACCACTTACTATCTAAGTTATTTGAGCCTGACCCCCTATTATCGGCTCAAAAGTAATGTTGGACACTTGTTCCAAAATTTCTATGTGATTCTGGGCTTTTCTATCTCGTTTTTAACTAATGCCCGACAGGAGTGGCTAATAGAATGGTCGGGGCCTTATGAAGAGGGTACCATCTTACCCGAGCCAGGCCCAGATAACATCTACCCCGAATTACAAAAATTCGATATAGGTCTAAAGTACGGATTATCCTTCCCATATTTTGGCCATTTTTCCATCGATTTCATTTTTTACAAAGGCATCACTAAACTCTATCAGTCAGACGCCAGATATTATGAAATTGATCTGAAAGATAAACGTCAATTTAAAAACAATGGATTGACTGTAAGATTAGGATATCGCTTTTAGCCCATTTTTTCTTCATAAAACCTTAAACACAGGTGAGAAAATTTCCCACACAAGCCTTCCCCCTCTCCCAGATTTTTATTCTGGAAGAGAGGGGTCGAGGGGGTGAAGGCTAATTCGTGAAATGCCTCATGCTGTTGGAAGAGTCAAGTTAAGGGTATATGAAAGTGTAAAGAGTTAAAAGGTTCCGGGGCACCAGCCTATCATTTTTTAAAGAAATTTTTTGGTTGCGGCTATGCTGCTTTGGATTTTTTATGGTAAGTAAATCCAGCCGCCGTTATGTTTTTTAAAATGATTTGAATATATTCTTATCTGCTTTGTAGTTTGTAATAAATTTCATATATTGAGCATAAAATCGATTCTATTTTTGGAGGAAAAGGTTATGGAAATGTGGCATGTTTGGGTTATTCTTGTTATCATTTTAATGATTGTCGAAATTTTTACTCCCGGCTTTGTAGTGGCTACCTTTGGAATAGGTTGTTTGTTTGCAGCCATTCCTGCAGCATTACAAACGCATTTCATGTGGCAGATCCTGGTATTCGCTATTATTACTTTTCTATCGTTTATCTTCATCCGCCCCTTTTACTTAAAATATCTTTTTCCTGCAGATACACAGATTCCGACCAACGTTGATGCTTTGATTGGACAACAAGCTGTTGTAGTTGAAACCATCTACAATTTAAATAATCAGGGCAGAGTAAAAATCGGGGGAGAGGACTGGAAAGCGGTTTCTCGAACTTCAACAAAAATCAAAAAAAACAGCGTAGTGAGGATTGTCGCAGTGGAAGGTGTTAAATTAATTGTAGAACCGATAGATGCAACAAAATAGTAAGTAGCTTGCGTTGATTTAAATAAGAAGGTCACACTTTGTTGCTTTAATTTTATTAAAGCAAATTAATAAATTATTTACAGTGTTACTTTAAATTAGGGGAGAAAGTATGGGGTTTTTAACAATCATTCTGGCTATTTTTGCTATCTTTGTAATTGTTCTGGCTGTTCGTGGATTGGTTATGGTTCAGCAGGCTCAGGTGATGGTAATTGAACGTCTGGGAAAGTTTCACCGTCTTTTAGGCAGTGGAATTCACATTATCTGGCCCATTATCGATCAACCAAGAAAAATCGAATGGAAATACGTTAAAGTGCTGCCTTCCGGTGAGCAGGTCGTAATTCACAAATCCATCAATCGCATTGATTTGCGCGAAACGGTTTACGACTTTCCCAGACAATCGGTCATAACCAAGGACAATGTGGTCATCGAAATTAATGCGTTACTCTATTTTCAGATTACCGATCCCAAAAAGGCAGTTTACGAAATTGTTAATCTACCGGATGCAATTGAAAAACTGACACAAACAACCCTACGTAATGTGATTGGGGAGTTGGATCTGGATGAAACACTTTCTTCGCGTGACACGATCAATCAAAAGCTACGCAGCATTCTGGATGAAGCAACCGATAAATGGGGCGTTAAGGTCAATCGTGTTGAGCTTCAGGATATCAATCCACCTAAAGATATTAAAGAAGCTATGGAAAAACAGATGCGCGCTGAACGGGATCGAAGAGCGATTATTTTGCAAGCAGAAGGCGATAAAAGAGCCAGAATTTTGGAAGCAGAAGGTGTACGGGAATCCCAGATTCAGAAAGCTACAGGAGAAAAACAAGCCAGGATTTTAAGAGCAGAAGGAGAGGCTGTGGCCAAAATTCAGGTAGCTCAGGCAGAGGCTAAAGCCATTGAATTGATTACTAAATCGATTAAAGAAAGTCAAGGAAATCCCTCTCAATATTTGATTGCTATTAAATACATCGAGACCTTGAAAGAGATGGTCAGTGGAAAAGATAATAAGGTGGTTTATCTGCCCATCGAGGCCACCGGTGTATTAAGCTATCTGGGCGGCATCAAAGAGATGTTATCCAGCCAGCTACCCTAATGCATAAAAAAGCATTTTAGCTCTATCTGAAGGATTTCATCGTTTTTGTTGAGGGCGTGTAAAATTGCAGAAAAGAAAAAGTAACGAACTAAATCCCCCCCTTAGCTCTGTATGAAAAATCAGAAGAAATCCTGCGCATCTGTTTTTTGCCAGAAGTTGGTCAGCAGGTTTCTTCAAAAATAATCTGGGAAGACCAGGGAGCCTGGGGTATCATGCTGGTCGATATCATTCGTCACCTGGCCAATACATATGAAAGGGAAGGGTACAAAAGGGAAGAGGTCATCTCCAGAATCAAAGAAATATTCGACGCTGGATGGCAATGGCTGACAGATCAGGCCAAAGACTTAACCGACGAAATTCACTAAGGCAGCACAGTCGCAACCCAAAAGACTTCCATGGGGATTTAGATCACAGGGAAGTCATAAAGGACGCAAAAAGTAATTTTAATTAAAAATTAAGAATTATTTTGCGAAGGGGCAAGTTGTGCCCAGTCAGTGAAGGCCTGTGCTTGCATGTCATTTTGAATCCCGCTTCAGACGTAACTCGAGCTTCAGCTCGAGACTTTTATAAGGTCGAAAGACAATCAGTGAGGCTTCGTGCCATGCGTCATTCCAAATCCCGATCCTCGGGGACATTCCAGTCTGGCAGGCG
>NZ_JBSMDE010000029.1:0-35387 GCF_056497305.1 Caldithrix sp.
CCAAAAACAACCGCAGAGAGCACAAAGATTTAGAAAAAAAATAAAATTTATTGACATGTAAGGCTAAAACTCAGCAAAGCGGCACAATTTGCTCCCCCTTCCCTTTATTAAAAGAAGGGAAGGGGGCCGGGGGGTTAGGATATTTAACACAAAAATTTTCGCACGCTAATGCATTACATCTTTTGAGGGAAGTATTCTAAACTCCTAAACTGCTAAACCTCTAACCCCTTACCCCGCTAAACCATTCAACGATTACCCCCCCAAACAACATTTATTTGATCTATTCCATCATTTCCATTTAAATTAATGTTTTCAAATAGTTACTTAAATCTGGAAAAGAGATGAAAAAAATTTTACTTTTGCA
Source organism: Caldithrix sp. (assembly GCF_056497305.1). Taxonomy (NCBI): domain Bacteria; kingdom Pseudomonadati; phylum Calditrichota; class Calditrichia; order Calditrichales; family Calditrichaceae; genus Caldithrix; species Caldithrix sp. Next base: position 365 of record NZ_JBSMDE010000029.1, read on the forward strand.
CACCGGTGGCACTTTTGGCATGGTGCCCATGGAACCGGATCATACACTGGCGCCGGCTAAAGTACAAGATCATATTCTTAACCTGGTACCTGAGGTGAGTCGCCTGGCCGAAATTGATGTGCTAACACCGTTCAATAAAGACAGCTCAAACGTGGGGATCGAGGAGTGGGACCTGTTGAGCCGTCTGATTTTTGAACGCTGGGCGGAATACGACGGATTTGTAATCATCCATGGAACCGATACCATGACTTACACGGCCTCGGCCCTCTCTTTTTCTTTACGCAATCTGAACAAGCCGATTATTTTAACAGGTTCACAACGGCCGCTTTCTCAGTACCGCTCCGATGCCCGTTTAAACCTGATTGATGCCGTGGAATTATCGACCATGGACTTACACGAGGTATTGATTGTTTTTAATCAGAAAATTTTTCGCGGTAACCGCACCAAAAAGGTGAGTATTAAAAGTTACGATGCCTTTGATTCTCCCAATTTCCCGCCAATCGGAGAAATAGGCGTTACCATCGATATTGACCGCAACCGGCTGTTACGCAGCGAAGGAGAAGTCTTCCATTTGCCCGGATTTTACCCCGGTGTGCTGGTTCTGGCCATCCAGCCTTCCATGTCGCCGGACTATTTTTACACGCTTTTCGATCAGGATGTAAAAGTGATGTTGCTGTTGGGCTTTGGTTCCGGTAATTTGCCCTCTCCCAGACCCGATTGGCTGGCTTTTATTAAAAATTCGGTGGAACGCGGAATCCCTGTGTTTATTGGAACGCAATCGATCCAGGGCGAAGTCAATCTGGCGCTCTATGAGAGTGGGCGTAAAATACTGGAAGCCGGCGGGCAAAGCATTGGCCAGATGACAGTAGAGGCTGCCTATGTAAAACTTCTGAAAATTTTAAAATTAACGTCTCATCCGGATGCCATTGTGCGCATGTTTCATGAAAACTGGGCTGGAGAAATTTGATATTCCAAAAAATCTTTAAAAAAGAATACGCCCGCGTCGTTTACTCTTCCGATTACATCTATGGTTTACCCTCGGTAGGTGACCATCAGACGTTTGACATCATGCGCTTTAAGAAAATCAGAGACAAATTGGTCGAACAAGGTCTTTTACATCGTAAAAACATCTTGCGCCCTTATCTGTGCAAATATGAAGAATTGCGATTGGTGCACACCGAAGATTACCTGCGCAAATTGCAGAATCCCCAATACGTCAGTGAGGTATTGAAATTAGATGCCGTCAATATGTTCTACGATTCCATCTTGGAATACTATCGGGCCGTGACCGGGGGAACGCTGTTAGCCACGGCTTTTACGCTTAAAAATAATATTCCGGCTTTCAACTTAGGAGGTGGGTACCATCATGCCCATGCGGATCGAGCCGAAGGATTTTGTCTGGTTAATGACGTGGCCATTGCCATTGAAAAATTCCGGCAATTGAAGCGCGCCGCCCGCTACATGGTCATTGATCTGGATTACCACCAGGGCAACGGCACCTTACTGTATTTCAAAGATGATCCCGATGTGTTCACCTTTTCCATGCATGGCGATGCCTGGGTGGAAATCGATCGGCCGCACAATCTTGATATTTTGTTGCCTCATGCCTGTGACGATCACACCTATTTAACCATCTTAAAAAAAGAACTACCCCCGGTGCTGGAATCGTTTAAACCTCAGTTGGTCTTTTACATTGCTGGCTCCGATGTTTATGAAAAGGATGCCATTGGCGACATGAAACTTACCAGACAGGGGATCCTGGAGCGCAACCTGTTTGTGTATCGATTGGTGCGCAAAAACAACATCCCCCTGGTTGTTTTAGCCGGAGGGGGCTATGGTAAAGATAGCTGGGAAGTCTATTATGATTTTATCGCTTATTGTTTAAAAAGCAAAAGGTAAACCATGGGTTTTAAAGTACCAAAACGATATTGGCGCATTGCCCGACGGTTAAGTATCGCGGAATTGCAAAAACTGGACGATTCCGATCGTTTCTTTTCGGAAAAAGACCTGTTTGAAGTGAATATTGGCAAACGCTCAGAAGGACTGTTCCTTGGATTTTATTCCAGAAAAGGCATCGAGACCGCATTGCAACGCTACAGTATTACCAAAGAATTGGCCGAAAAGGGATTCCGGAAACTGATTTTTGAAATGGATACCTCCGATCCTTACATCCATCGGCTGGTTATTTACGACGGCCAAAAATCTGCCAGTCGTCTGTTGATTGAGGTGGTACTACGCAAAAAAATGGTAGAAATTGCCATGCCTTTTCGCACGCATCTGAATGGCAAAGTTTTCGAGACTCTGGCTATTGAATGGTTGTGCATGCAAAATCCTGAACAGACCTTCTCTAAGGAGCGGCCAAAGCTGCCGGGGCAGCAATTTCCCGGTTTAGGTATGGCTTCCAGAGCCGTTGAAATTTTGATTATTACAGCCTGGAGGTTAAATTTAGCAGGGTTGTTGAATACGCCGGATCACTTTCACAACGCCTATCTCTATTCACGAATTTTTTATTACATCGATCCGGTGATTCAGGCACGCTTCAAAGCACTGTGTCGCGACCTTAGCGCCTACTCGGTTCACGATATCTCCTGGGCCATTGAATGGGGGGCCGTTATCGATGAAAACAGCGGGCAACCCATGGAATGGATCATCGGAGAGCAGATTGTGCCTTTGTTCTCCGATCTTAAAAAACTCTTTGAATCCAGGCCTTACAAAGAGGCGGTTGAAAAAAAGAGCCAGGATTTTAAGTTTAGAATGGACGTTAATAAATTTAAAGAATACAAATTAAAGACAGGAGGATGGAATGAAGCTTAAAGCAATTCAATTACGCAAAGGAAATATTATTGTTTTTAATAACGATCTGTACGTTTTAACAGAAGTCACGCATATCACCCCGGGTAAGGGGCAGGCGGTTGTGCAGACCAAAATGAAACACATTCAGACCGGACAAAATGCAGAGAAACGGTATCGTCCGGATGAAAGCGTGGAAAAAGCCGAGCTGGAAACTCGGAAAATGGAATACATTTACGATGAAGGCGATAATTTGATTTTCATGGATCAGGAGACCTTTGAGCAAATTCCTATCCATAAAGATTTTTTAGGCGACGCCATCTACTATTTATTGCCCAATACGGTAGTGGATGTCAACTTTTACCAGAACAAACCGATTGGTGTGGAATTGCCGCTTTCAGTTGATTTGAAGGTGGTCGAAACCGAGCCCACGCTAAAAACGGCAACGGTTACCTCATCTTACAAACCGGCCGTATTAGAAACCGGATTAAAGGTGCAGGTGCCGCCCTTCATCGAAGAAGGGGAGGTGGTGCGTATTGACACCAGAGATGGAAAATATCTGGAACGGGTAAAATAGATTTGCCATAGCGGGTTGGATCCACTGGATCAGCCTGCTTTTTTGGGGATTGGAGGAACTAAATCTGCTGCTTGTTATTTTAAAAATATAAATTTATTGGGGTTTTAATAGGTGGAAAATAAACATATCCTTATTGTGGAAGATGATCCAAATTACGCTTTTTTAGAAGAAGAGCAAATCCGGGAGGAATTAAAGTTGCCTGTTGTGATCCGGAACAGGGCTGCCGACCTTGGCGCTTCGGATATTAAGCAGGCTTTGGCCATTATTCTGGATTTCAACTTGCCAGATGCCACTGGGGGCGATCTTTTAAAAAAAATCCGCAAGCAATCGGATGTGCCGGTGGTTTTATTGACCGGACAAAACGATGTGGAACTGGCCGTTGATATTTTAAAACGCGGGGCAGACGATTTCCTGGTCAAGTCGCCGCAAACCCTGGTACTATTGCCGCGCGTTATTAAAAGAGCTTTACTTGATTACGAAAACCGTTTGAAGACCCGAAAGCAGGAACTGTTACGCGAGCGCCAAAAAGCGCAAATCGAAACTCTACGTCAAATATTGACCACCCTGGCCCATCACATCAATAATTCTACTACGGCCATTTTTGGCTATGCCCAACTTTCCAGGCAGAATCCCTCCAATCCTGAAACCATTGCCAAATTAATTGATGTCAGCATTAGGGAAACGCGTCGGATCACGTTTGTTTTGCAAGAATTGGAGAATCTGGTAAATAAATTTGAATTGCAAACCACCAGTTATCTGGATGTTCCTGACGCTATGTTCGATATTGAACGCAATATTAAGAATAAAATGCAAAAATTTTTGGTTCAGGAGGCGATGAAAGGCAAGCTGCCAAAGAAAGAAACTTGATAGCAATGCAAATTAATGTTATATTAGAGATTTAAATGAATTCACAAAGGAGGTGCTCCAGGTGAGAAGGCTTAGTCTAATTGTTCGAGTTTTTATGATTGTTTTAATCGCAGGAACTGGTGTCTTTGCCCAGAAGAAAGCCAGAAAGCCGGAAGCGGGTCAGGCCTACAATACCGGGCTGGACCTGGCCAAGAAACAAAAATATGAAGAGGCCATTCAAAAATTTCAAACGGCTGTAGCCAATGATGATAGCTTTCCTGAGGCACACTATATGATGGGCTATTGTTACAAAAAGCTGAAAAAATACGATAAAGCCAAAGAACATTTCAGGAAAGCAGTCGAGTTAAACAAGAAATTTGAAGTGGCTTACATTGCTCTTGGTAATTTACTGGCCGATGAGGGAAAAGATGATGAGGCCATTGCCACTTTTCAGGCGGTGTTAGCCTTTAACAATAAATCGGCTAAAGCCCATTATGGCCTGGGCAAGATATATTATGAACAAAAAAATTATTCAAAAGCTGTGGAACATTTAAAACAGGCCGTAGAAGCCAAACCAAAATATTCACTGGCTTACAATATACTTGGTCTGGCCCTTACAGAACTTGGAAAATACAATGAAGCAATCGATGCTTTTCAAAGTGCCATTAATACAGCCAGAAAAACCAGTTTAAAAGGTTCCTATTATTTCCGAATGGGCAAAGCCCTGGTAGAAGCCAAACGTTTTGCTGAGGCGGAAAAGGCATTAAAACAGGCTATTAAGCTGACCCGTAATGCCATGATTAAAGCCGGAGCCAATTTCTATCTTGGCGAGGTTTACAAAAATCGTGGACAAAAACAAAAGGCCTTGCAGTATTATGAAAAGGCTGCCAAACATCGTGTGTGGAAACAGCCCGCGGAATATGAAATCGATATGATTAAAAATCCGGACAAGTATGCTTATTAAAGATAAAATCAAAACAAAAAAGAAAGGAGCGCGTTAACGCTTATGATTACAGTTAAAGTAAGAGAAGGAGAACCTTTTGAGAAAGCGTTTAAAAGGTTTACTAAAGCCTGTGAAAAATCGGGCCTGATGGCTGACATCAAAAAGCATCAACACTACGAGAAACCCAGTGAACAGCGGAAACGCAAACTGAGTCAGGCCCGTCGAAAGATGCGCAAATTAATGGCAGAAATGAATCGTTAACATGCCATGAATCTTGAACAACAAATACAGCAAGATTTAAAAAGCGCCATGAAGAGCGGAGACCGCTTTAAAGTCGATACCTTACGCGGTCTCATGGCTCAGATTAAAGATGAACGCATCAAACTGCGGCCCAAAGAGCTGCAGGAAAAGGATGTGCTGGCCGTCATTCAGCGGGCCGTTAAACGGCGTAAGGAAGCCATTGAACTTTACACCCAGGGGAATCGACAGGATCTGGTGGACAAAGAACAAAAAGAACTGGAAATTCTTCAAAACTATTTACCGGAACAGTTAACTGAAGAAGAGGTCTTAAAAATTGTCGAACAAACCATTGCTGAAGTGCAGGCCGTTTCTATCAAGGATATGGGCAAGGTGATGGGTTCGGTGATGAAAAAAGTTCAGGGGAGAGCGGACGGTAAGCAGGTTCAGCAGTTGGTTCGTGAACGTCTAATGCAATTATCACAATGAATAGTCTGGATATTTTCCTCTTTATATTTATTGCCTATTTTACGATCCGCGGTGTATTTCGTGGATTAATCAAAGAGTTGATTATATTACTGGCTTTGATTTTAGGCTACTTTTTAGCCATGTCCTTTTATGAGCCATTGGGTAAATGGTTTCAACTTAACTTCAAGTCTTTTCCCCAGGCCGGGGCGCAAATTCTGTCTTTCTTTTTAATCTTTGTTGTGGTGAATATTGTATTGCGCATCATTGGCTCGTTTCTTGAAAAACTGGTAAAGCTGGTCTTTTTACAACCGTTAAACCGCCTCGGCGGGGCCTTGTTCGGCCTGGTAAAAAGCCTGTTCTTTTTGAGTATCATTGTCTTCATTTTAAGATTGATCCCTTATTCTCCCCGATTCTTGCAAAAAATTGGGGCAGGGCAGAGCATCCTCTGGCCCTTTGTCCTCTATTTTTCAACTTACGTTTTTCAGATATTGTCTTCCCTCATCCCCGGCTTAAATGATCCCCGGCAGATGCAGAGATTGTTAAAATTTTCCATGCCCGATACCTCTGCGTTGAACCTATTAAAGAAATTTTAACCAGCATGTTTGGATTTCAAAAAGCGCGCGAAAATCTCGAATTTGATCTTGTTCTGGACTGGATTGCCGAGCGCTGCGTCACCACAAATGGCCAGGTGCGCTTAAAGGCCATTCGCCCTTTTTCCTCTGCCATTGAACTGCAGCAGGCTCTGGCAGAAGTACAGGACATGCGTGATGTTCTGCAAGTAGAAGGCGGTTTTCCCATCTGGAATTTTGTGGATGTCCGTGTTTTGCTGAACAAAATTGAACCAGTGGAGAGTTTTCTGGAAGTAAAGGAGTTTTTGGAACTCCAGAATTTCCTGGAATTGAGCAGAGAGGTTATTCAGTTTCGCCAGAAGATGGAAGAAAAATATCCCGCCTTGCAGAACATTTTGAAATCTCTACAGCCAGCGGAACGCCTGCTGCAGCAAATCCAGTTTACCATCGATCCTTCCGGAAGAATCTTTGATAATGCCAGCCCGGAATTGAAATCCATTCGCAAAGAAATTCAACAGATTGATTCCGAAATTCATATTCGGCTTGAACGCTTGTTAAAAAAATATGCCGAGTTTTTGCAGGAAGAATACGTGACGCTGCGTGACGGGCGGTTTGTGTTACCCGTGCGCGAATTCTCTGTGAATAAGGTGCCGGGCATCGTCCATGGGCAATCGGGTAGCGGACAGACCTATTTTGTTGAACCCATGCCTATTGTGGATTTGAACAACCAATTGCAAAAACTGCATGCTGCCGAAAAAAAAGAAGAGATCAAAATACTGAAACAACTCAGCCGCCTGACCAAAGAATTTCAAAACGAATTATTGATCAATTACAATATTTTGATTGAGCTCGATGTTTTGCAGGCTAAGTCCAAATATGCCAACGAATTCCGCTGCAGCGCCCCAAAAATCAATGACCAGTTCTTTATTGAACTAAAATCGGCCTACCATCCCATTTTAAAAAAATTACATCCTGAGAATGTGGTGCCTCTGGATATTCGTGCAGGACAGGACTTTAATATCTTGATTATTTCCGGACCAAACGCCGGGGGAAAAACCGTTGCCTTAAAAACCGTTGGTTTAATCCAATTACTTTTCCAGTGCGGTTTTCATGTGCCGGTAGCCGAAGGTTCAACCCTGCCACTGTCTGCGCAGCTGTTTACCGTGATCGGTGACGATCAGTCCATTGAAAACGATTTGAGCACGTTCAGTTCGCATATCAATGCCATTAAATTCATTTTAGAACATGTTGAACAGAATAGTCTGGTGTTGATTGATGAGATCGGGAGTGGCACCGAGCCTGGGGTTGGCGCTGCGCTGGCTATGGCCATTCTGGAACGTTTGAATCAGGAGGGCATCATCACTCTGGCCACCACGCATCAAAATCAATTGAAAGCGTTTGCTACCGAGACGGCCGGCGTTGAAAACGCGGCCATGTTGTTCGACATGGAAAAGCTGACCCCCTTGTTTACCATGGCAATTGGCATACCAGGCAGCAGCTATACATTCGAAATTTGCCAGCGTCTCGGTCTGGATGAGGCGATCATCCGTCGGGCCGCCGAAATTACCGGTAAAGAGACCTTCGAACTGGACCGCCTGTTAAGTGATTTATCCCAAAAATCACAGGAGTATTTACAAAAGGCCCGTGAGGTCAGTATTAAACAATCGGAACTGGACAGTTTGCTCGAATTGTACCGCATTCGCTCGGAAACCCTGAAGAAACAGATGAAGAAATTCGAAAAAGAAGCCAAAAAGCAGGCCCAGCAACTATTAGCTGATGTGAACAAAAAAATAGAAAAAGCCATCAAAGATATTAAAGAATCGCAGGGTGACCGACAGGTGATCAAAAAGGCGCGGCAAGCCATCGATCAACTGCGGAGTGAATTGCAGAGCGAGACCCAGGCCCCGGTCAATTCCTTAGTGCGGATGGAGAATGTGCAGGTGGGGCAGAAAGTGAAGTCGATTCAATTCAATTTTGACGGGGTCATCTCTAAAATCTTTAAGTCCAAAAAGGCGGTGGAAATAGAGCGCAACGGAATTAAAATTACAGTGCCTGTGCAAGATATTGAGCTTAAAGGAGGCAAGACATCGACAGAGAAGAAGGAACAGACGATTTCCGTAAGCTCGGTTAGCAACATCTCCAATGAGGTCGATTTACGCGGACTAACCGTAGACGAGGCGCTTTCGGAACTGGAGTCTTTTTTAGACAAAGCCTGTTTAAGTAGCTGGGACGAAGTGCGCATTGTGCATGGAAAGGGAACGGGCGCCCTGCGCCAGGCTGTGCATCAATACCTGCAAAAATCGCCCTGGAAAAATTCATTTCGTCTGGGCAACTTCGGCGAAGGCGACACCGGGGTTACCATTGTAAAGTTAACCAGTGAAAAGAAGATTGATTGAGTGAAAGGTTGTGCCTTCCTAAGGCGGCATGGCCACAACCTATAAAAAACCACAAAGGGCGCCCGTCATGCTGCCGGACAGGCCCGTCTGGCACCGGACAGGCCCGTCTGGCAGCACCAGCCTGACAGGCCCGTCTGGCCACCGGACAGGCAAAGAATTAGTTTTAATTAAAAATTACGAATTACGAATTAATTAGCGAAGGGGCAACTTATGCCCAGGCGGTGAGGAACCGTGCCGGCATGTCATTCTTCTCCCGCTTCAGCGGGAGAAGAATCCCTTACATTGGCAGACCATTCGAAAGAGCAATGTAACTCGTGCTTCAATCCGCGACTTTGTGAGGGCGAAGCATTTATGGCGAGCTTTTGTTTTAAAACCCATCCACCCTCCCCCCTTCCCTTTAAAAAAAGGAAGGGGGAGTGTTAATCACTGCGTTGTAAAATTTGATTTTTAAGTGTTCAGTTACTCATACATTTGAAAAAGGCCTGTAATTAGGCAGCATAAAAATTTGCTCATCCCGCTGAGCGGGACTAGATCTTTTGAAGGAAGCATTCTAATCAGCAACACAATTTCCTGGCTAACCTGTTTTATTATTCTTGAAAAAGACAGAAACGTTCCCGGCTTGGAACCGATGGGAGGTAGCGTTAAATCCTGTCCTTCAGGTAGCGGTGTTTCCCTTACAAGAAGGAGAACGACGAAATCAAAAAGAATGCTTCAAACTGATGAATAGGAATGGGGATGACACTCGAGGCGGTCTCCTTACCTCTAGTGTATTACTTGCCGATGCACAAAATAATTCGTAATTAAACATAAGATTCACTCCACTAACTTGGCATAGCCCTATAAATTGAGAGCTTACTTTTTAAATTAAAAAAGGCCATCCTTTGAGAGGATGGCCTTTACAGAAAGCTGAGCGAAAGAACTATTTCATAAGCATCATGCGTTTACTTTGTTTAAAGTTTCCATATTTCAATTCGTAGATGTACATGCCAGAAGCCACTTTGGCGCCGGCGTCATTGGTTCCATCCCACTGCAGAGCATGATTGCCAGCGGAAATCACCTGATTGTTGATCAGAGTTTTAACCTTTTGGCCCAGGGCATTGTAGATGGTCAGACTGATCTGCTTTTTAATGGGCAAATAAAATTCAATGGTCGTTGTTGGGTTGAACGGATTAGGAAAATTCTGTTTCAGGACAAAATCTTCAGCGGTAATCACTTTCCAATTGTTCTCAATACCGGTGGCCGTTTTGGCACCAAATTCAAAAACTTGCAGCCAGCGTTTGTTTTCATCAGGGATGGGGGTACCGTTTTCTGTGCTGTCCATGGGGGTTGTACTGCCGGCTACCAGATAGCTGGCCACTAATTCCTTGTTGCCATCGCCATCCAGGTCAACTTTAGGCACAAAAACCATCCAGCTCGGTGAAATGACAGGAGAGGGAGTCGGTACGTAAGTGGTGTCCCAGGGAGTAACCGTGGTATCTACGACCATTTCCATTACCGTGTCAACCGCGGCGGTATCACGGCCAAAGTTGTAAACCATCCAGCTGGCGGAATCGGTTAACGCCCCACCAACGTATTCATAGTCCCAGATGCCATTGCCGGTGCCGCCGGAGTACAGGTCCATACCATCAGCACCGCTGCCATGATCCTGATCGCCAAGGGCTAACGTGGTAAATGCGCCGGGCTGCAGGGGCAGCAGGGATACTGAAACGCTGTCCTGCACGTCGCCAACGGCTTTTAATAAGAAGAGTTTGCCGGTAAAGGTCGATTCGACGATGATCTCATTGGTGCCGTCGCCGTCAATATCGCCATGCACATAGCCTTTGATGATGTAAGAATCATGATCGGGATCCAGTTTGTCTAACTGAACCACATGCGCAGAATCAACATAGCTGTTAGGCCCGGTCGATTCGATGCAGCGCAAACTCAGGTTGTCGTAAACGCTAACCCACAATTCGCTGTGGTCATCGTTGTCCAGATTCCCATAATACACGCCGGTAACACTTCCGCCGGTATTCAGCTGGTAGCGGGTTTGTTTGTATTCCTGGTTCCAGGAATAAAAACCGCTGGCGAAATTACCATCCACGGAAAGAATATTAACCGTGCGCGGATCATAAGCGCCGCCAATCCAGCGCGTGAATGCTAATTCTAACTGGCCGTCATCATCAAAATCAGCTACGGCAATGTCTTCGCAACGCCAGGAACCGGTGTCAATCAAAGCCGGGTTGGTGCTCCAGTCTAATTTGGCGACCATTTCGAATTCGTTGTCATTGCCATTGTTCTGGAAAACAACAATACCGCCGGTGCTGTCAACAGTATTCCAGCCTGTGCTGACATAGGTGTACAATTCATCATACCCATCGCCATCGAGGTCGCCGACGGCAACCGTACGAACAGGGCTACCGTAAGGCGAACCCAAATCGGGTGAACGCCAGATTTCTTCCATCATGTTGTCGCCAACTACTTCAAAAATTTCAATGGCTCCGCCATTGGCGTACTGGGTCATAATGATTTCAGGTTTGCCATCTTTGTCAAGATCAGAACCCGCATAAATACCGCGGCCAAAACCGGTAATGTTATTGATGGTAGGATTACTGTAAGCTCTGCCCATGGTTTGATTATCCCCATCGGTTTGAGCAAATAACATGGCCGCAGAGAGCAATAAAACAAAAACGGTGAATAGTAAATGTTTGTTCATAAGAACACCTCCTCAGGTTGGTTAAACTCTGTCATTAAGGTTTAATGATCCATAAAGATAAAAAAAAATATGAATAAATCAATAGATGTCAGAGAAAAAAATAGGTAATTAATTCAGTTTGTGAACTATCTTTATTTTTTTTATATTGAAGAAAATTACGTAACAAGCAATCAGTTTGGAGTGTTGTTATGAAGATCATGTGGAGAAGTCTCTTCTTCTTTTTATTTCTCGCAGGTAGTTTATTGGCTGGCAATACCGGAAAAATTGCAGGTACAGTAACCGATGCCAGTACAGGGGAGCCCATACCGGGAGCCAATATCATTATAAGCGGCACCACTTATGGCGCTTCCAGCGATATCAACGGGGAGTACTACATCATTAATATCCCACCAGGCGATTACGATGTGGAATGCATCGTGATCGGTTATCAAAAAACGGTGGTTAAAAATGTCCATGTACAGTCGGATCAAACCACTCTGCTCAATTTTAATATTAAGGAACAAACCCTGAACCTTGATGAGACCATTGAGGTTGTGGCTGAAAGAGCGCTGGTGCAAAAGGATTTGACGGCTTCCAAAAAAGTAACCACAGCGCAGGAGATTAAAAGCATCCCGGCGGAAACATTTACGCAGGTATTGGCGACTCAGGCCGGCGTTACCAGAGGGGCCGATGGTGCATTGCATATTCGCGGGGGGCGTTCCAATGAAATTGCCTACCTGGTCGACGGCGTTTCGGTGGCCAATCCCTATTCGACCAACGGACTGGCCACAACCGTGGCCAACAATGCCATCCAGGAGCTGACCGTTGTTAGCGGCGCTTTCAATGCCGAGTATGGGAACGCCATGAGTGGTGTGGTCAACTTAACTACAAAAGATGGTGGCAACAAATTTCAGGGGAGTGTTACTGCTTACAGCGGTGATTATGTGAGTAAGCACAGTGATATTTTCCTGAATATCGATCAGGTTCAACCATTGAGTAACAAAACTCTGGAAGGAACTTTATCTGGGCCCATCCCTAAGACCAATAACAAAATTACTTTTTTCTTCTCCGGCAAATATGCCAATAGTCAGGGCTATCTTTATGGTAAAAGGGAACATGCCCCATCCGATTCGGCCAATTTCCAGGGCCGCGTGGAGGAATATTTTGTTGAAACGGAAGAAAAGGTTTTTGAGAGGCGCGAATTATTCATTGATGAATGGTACATTGAACGGGGCGGCGATGGTAAAATTGTACCGATGAATCCAAGTTGGTCTTACAATCTTCTGGGCAAATTAAAAATCAGTTTAACGCCATCGGTCATCCTGAGGTTGGAATCAATTTACAATCGAAGCTGGTGGAAAAATTACACGCATTCCTACAAATACAATCCCGATGGAAATTATCAGTACAATACCCGAAGTTTTCACCATTCTATTAAAATGGTACACACGCTGTCGCCAAGCACTTTTTATGAACTGCGTCTGGCCTTTAATCAGCGGAAATATGAGAAATACGTTTACAAAAATCCTTTTGACGCCCGATACGTGCCCACCGACAAAATTCAAGGTTCGCCAGGCGGTACCACCTTTGTCTTTGGCGGCACGCGTATGGACCATGTGCATCAAAGATCAAAAAGTTACATCAGCAAATTCGACCTAACCAGTCAAATCAATGCCAGACATCAGCTGAAAACCGGATTTGAAGCCCGCTTACATCGCTTGCAGAACGAAACATTTACCATTTTGTATGATCGTATCAATTACAATCAGCCCACGGTTCTGGGGCTGGATTCACCCACGCACGACTATTATGATCGCTGGCCTGAGGAATTTTCGGCTTACATTCAGGACAAAATCGAATATCAAAGCATGATCATCAACGCAGGTGTGCGCTACGACTATTTCAATGCCAAGTCTAAATATGCTAAAGACCTGCTGCATCCGGATGGTGAATTGGCCAGGGCTACGCCCAAGCACATGGTCTCGCCACGTCTGGGCGTTTCCTTTCCGATCACGGCTCAGGGCATTATTCATTTTTCTTATGGCCATTTTTCGCAAATGCCTTCGTTTAGCGCTTTGTACATCAATCCCGATTTTGAATTGCCCAAAAGCGGAGTTCCTACCTTTGGCAACGCCAACCTGAGACCGCAAAAAACCGTGATGTATGAGATTGGCCTGCAGCAGCAGTTAACATCGGATATGGCGATTGACGTTACGGGATTTTATCGTGATATTCGCGATTTGCTGACACGTCAGCGGATTAAGTTCCAGTCTAAAGAAGGCGACTTGCGTGACTACCGCGTCTATGTCAATCAGGACTATGGAAACGTTAAGGGAATTACCCTCTCTTTAAAGAAAAAGATAACCAAACAAAATCCGGTTGGCTTTTCGCTGGATTACACCTATCAGGTAGCGGAAGGCAATGACAACAACACCGATGCTTTTTTCTACAACTCCTTAAGTGGTCAGGCGACCATTAAAGAGATTGTACCGCTGGATTGGGATCAGCCGCATAACCTGTACGCTGTGGTTACGGTAGCTCCTTCGGATCGCTTTGTGACCAGCTTAATCGGTAAAATCTCATCCGGCTATCCCTATTCACCCTTTATCTACAATAAAGATTTTAACTATGATATCAAACCCAACAGCGATCGGAAACCATTGCAACGTTATGTGGATCTGCAATCTTCTTATCGTTTTGATGTGGGCGATTACCATTTTACCATTTTTACAAAAATTTACAATTTGTTTGATACCTTAAACGAGCGATATGTTTATGATGACACCGGGCGGGCCACATACACCTTTGCCAATCGCAATCAACAGGAAACCGATACTCTGATTAAGCATTACGGGGAACCCGGCGTACATAAATGGGAAGAGTACATTACGCGTCCGGATTACTACACGGCGCCCCGGGAAGTCCGCCTGGGTGTAACAGTTGAATTTTAACAGTGGAGATGATAGAGCATGAGAAAAGGATTAATAGTCGCATTAATGGTCCTGGTATTCAGCCAGGTCTGGTGTATGGCCGATTCGTTAGATGATCAAAAATTTAAAGACGGCCCTAAAAAGGACTGGTCCGAACAGGAATTTAATGCTTACAATCAATGGATTAATCATATTCTGGCTAAAACCATGGGCGGTACCAAACGTCAGACGGCCATTATGAATGGCAACAAGATCACGGCCCAAATTTACAATTATGGTTCTATTTCCAATGCGGGCAACCACATTACAGATATTGTCTGGAATGGGCTGGGCTACGCTTACGAGTTTGGCCCGCTGGTCGGCGCTGAAGTTCCGGTACTGGATGACAAACATCCCGATACCATCATACGCTTTGAAAACGGTGAGAAAAAATTCTACGCGCACGTAATCAGCGACGGTCTGACCTCGACCGGACCTGAACTGAATCCGGATCGTACCATACGCTGGGGATTTCAACCTCTGGTGACCAGTGATGACGGCTCAATGTACTATTTAAATCCGGCCAGCGATTACATTCCAACCAATGACGCCCCGGATCAAGACCAGGACGGGAAACCGGATTCCTGGCCAGACGACTGGTACAACGCCGACCTGCGCGATTACGTGTGGCCCGGAGCCTTAGGTCAGGGCGCTACCAATGCCGACAAAGAGGCCTTTTATGTGATGGACGACCGCGATAATGCCGAATTTTCCTATTACCCTTTTGTCAACGATACCTCCCGACGCGGTCTGGGAATCCAGGTTGAAGTGCGAATTTATCAATGGTCGAATCCTCTGGCTGAAGACGCCATCTTTTTAATCTACAAAATTTCCAATAAGAGCGACAAGGATTTGAACGGCGTGGTATTCGGTATGTGGGGCGATCCGCATATTGGCGGCTGGAGCGATTACAATGATGACTGGGCCTATTTTGACAAGGCCTACGATATGGTCTTTGCTTATGATACGGATGGTAAGAGCATGATCCCCGGACGCGTACCCGGTTATCTGGGGTACAAGTTCCTGGAAAGTCCGGGCATTGGTAATGAAATTCTGGATGGGGTCTATTACCCTGGCGACGGCATTGATAACGATGGCGACGGAATGGTGGATGAGAGCTGGACCGACGGCATTGACAACGACGGCGACTGGGACCCGGAAAAAGACGATGTGGGAATTGATGGTGTGCCCAATACAGGCGATGAGGGCGAAGGCGATGGCCAGCCTACAGCAGGTATTTTGTTTGATATTAAACATCCGGGAGAACCGAATTTCGAATTTACCGATATTGATGAATCCGATATGTTGGGCTTAACCGGATTTGAAAATCCAGCCTTCGGTAGCCTCTATCCGCGGGATGATGAGAAGTTGTATTCTCAGTACATGGTGCCCAATCACTTCGATACCACTCTGGTTCAGGGTGACCGCATCTTCCTCTATTCATCGGGCCGATTTAAAATGCGCGGCCTGGAGACCAAACGCTTTTCCATCGCCCTGCTCATGGGTGAAGATTTCAATGATTTAGTGTTGAACGCCCAGACCGTGCAGCAAATCTACAATACCGGTTATCAATTTTCCAAACCACCGGCCAAACCCCATCTGGTCGTTGTACCAGGAGATCGTAAAGTGACTTTGTACTGGGATGAGGTGGCTGAGTCCTCGTACGATCCTATTTCCGAAGAAGTCGATTTTGAGGGCTATGTAATCTATCGCAGCACCAGCCCCGATTTTGCTGATCAGCAAACCATTACCGATATTAATGGCAATAAATTTTTGTTCCAGCCTCTCAAAACACAAACCGGTGTTGATGCCCGTTTTGATCTGGTTAATGAGTACCAGGGACCGAGCAAAACCCCTTACCGGGGCCGCGGCGTTTCCTATTACCTGGGCAACAATACGGGCCTGGTGCATTCATTTGTAGATAGCAACAATGTAATTAACGGGCAGACCTATTTTTATGCCCTGGTTTCTTACGATCACGGGAATGATTCGTTGCGCATTCCGCCAACCGAATGTTCCAAGATCATCACTTTTGATCCTACCACTAATACGTACAAGTTTGATGTAAATACGGCCAAAGTGGTGCCACGCAGCCGGGCTGCGGGGTATGTACCGCCGGAAATTGTCAATTACGATCAGGGCGCCGGTGTTGTTCCGGAACCTGGAACCGTGGCAACCGGCAAGTTTAGCATTAAAATTGTAGATGAATCGGCTGTGGAAGATAATAATAAGTTTCTGATTTCCTTTTCCGATTCTACCGGTGAAAAAACCTATAGTGTAGAAGACCTCAAGCCCAAAGAGGAACTGTTTACCTCCTTTTATGGTCAGTATGTCTCTCTACGCCATAAGCATCTTAATCCGGAAAACGTGCAGGTGATGTCCGTGGACGGTTCCCAGACCTTTTCGGATAGCCTGGATTACCTGCTGGACGCCGTCAACGGGCGCATTTTGGTGCTCGATCCGGCAGAGCATCCCGGAGCCAGGATGCAGGATAATATGAATTACAAGATATTGTACACCAATTATCCCGTTTACCACAGCAAAGCGTTTAAGGGCGAATTGACCAATCCCTTTTTTGATGGCTTGCAGTTGAGCGTGGTAGAAACGCCATTTAAATTACGCTCGGAAAACACGGGCTGGAGCGCTTCCAGTCAAACCAACCTGGAATATGAATTAGCGCCCAACAATGCTGCCAAAGAAGCCGCAGATTATCTGATTAAGTTTTACGATACGATTGTAGACACCAGTTTACCCCTGGGCAATCTACCGGGAATTCGCACCAATTTTACCATCACCAACGTCGATTTAAATAAACCGGCCCGTTACATCATTCTGGAATCCACACAACGCGACACCATGTGGAATCCGGGTGAAACCATCTTTATTCTGGTGGGCGATGAAGGATTTGATAAATCGTGGTCTGTTAAATTTGTTGAACCCCAAAATGAAGAATACATTCCGCCTGGCGAGGGAGATGAGTTTTACATCTCTGTTTTTAAACCTTTTAAAACCACCGATCGTTTTTCCTTTGTAACGCGAGCCGCGCACATGGATCCCACAAAAGCTAAAAGTGAGCTGGACCGTATTCGTGTGGTTCCCAATCCCTATGTAGCTACCAACATCATTGAGCCCAAAAATTTTGTTGATCGGGCCGCACGCGGCTACCGGAGACTCTATTTCGATAAATTGCCTAAGAAGTGTACAATCAAGATTTTTACCACGGCCGGCGAACTGGTTCGTACCATGGAACATGACAGTACAATTGATGACGGGAAAGAGTTCTGGGATTTACTCACCAAAGACAATATTGAAGTCTCTTATGGTTTGTATTTTTACCATGTGTCGGCTCCGGGCATCGGAGAAAAAGTTGGAAAATTTGTCATCATTAAATAATGCGGAGGCATTAGATGTTCATTCGAAAAATTTTGTACTGGATAATGATTAGCGGGCTATCCGTTTCTGTGGCGTCAGCACAGCTGAATAGTTCATCAACCATGTCAAAGGTGGGAACAACGGTGGCCCAGTTTTTAAAGATCGGTCCCAGCGCCCGGGCTCTGGGCATGGGCGGCGCTTTTACGGCTATTAATGACGATATCAGCCTGTTACACTGGAACCCGGCAGGACTGGCCCGGCTGACGGCCAACGAAGCCCTGTTTACGCACACCAATTGGATTGCTGGAACGAATTATGACTACATGGCCGTCGGCATTAAAATCTACAATGTCGGTACTCTGGCCATGATGGTCTCTTCCTTTTCTTCCGGTGATATGGATGTGCGAACTGTGGATATGCCGGATGGCACGGGCGAAAAATTCAATACTAATGATTTGCTGATTGGCATGAGCTTTGCCCGAAATTTAACCGATCGCTTCTCAATCGGCGGCTCGGTAAAGTACATTCATCAGAGATTGTGGCACATGACGGCCTCGACTGTGGCCATTGATATTGGAACTCTGTTTACCACGCCTTTCTACGGTATTCGCCTGGGGGCCAGTATGTCCAATTTTGGGCCCAAAATGCGCCTTGATGGGCGGGATATCAAGTTCGCACAGGACCCGGATCCAAGGGAAGAAGGCAACGTGGAATTTGTCAATGCCCAATATGAAATGTTGTATTACTCCATTCCGTTGAAGTTTCAGTTAGGATTAGCCAAAGATTTTAATTTTGGCCAAACAAGCCGTTTAACCCTAAGTGTGGATGCGATTCATCCCAATGACAATTACGAAGCGCTTAATGTGGGTACCGAAATCGCCTTACGAAACCTAATCTTCCTCAGAGCGGGTTACAAGTCGCTTTTTCAAAAAGATAGCGAGGAGGGCCTGACTCTGGGCGCCGGTTTGAATTACCGTCTCTATTCAACTGTAATCCTGAAGATTGATTATGCCTACGAGGACTTTGGTGTGCTGAACAACGTACAACGTTTTAGCCTGGGGCTGCGGTTCTGAATGTAAGTCTCAGGAACAAAGTTAAAAGATTGACAATCAAAATGTTTTAAGTCTCTGTAAATTATTGCCATTAGCCGGTCTGTGAAGGTTGCGGATCGGCTTTGTTATTTTAACAAAAACGGAGCCACAGCGTTGAATAAGCAAATTATTTTAGGTTTGATTTTGTTGCTGCTGGTGGGTTGCCAGCAAAAACCAAAACGAGCGGTTTTAGCCCTGGTGGATGGCGTTGACATTACCCTGGATGAATTTAAACAGTTCTATCAGTTTAATCCCTTCCTGGCCGGCATTCAGAATCCGGATTCCGCAAAATGGTTCGTACTGAAATCGTTAATTGCCGAAAAACTCATCTCCCTGCAGGCCAGGGACAAATCACCCCAGATTGCCGACCTGCTGGGCGCATACAAGCGGGAAGCTATGATTGAAGCCTTCTGGAACGAGGTTATTGAACCGCAGGTGCACATTACAGAGGCTGAATTACGCCAGGCTTACCTGCGTTCTAAAACTAAAAAGATCGTCCAATATTTGATTTTTGCTGATCGTGCAGAAGCGCAAAAGGCCAGTGAATTGCTGCAAAAAAAGATGAGTTTTGAAGAGCTGGCCCGCCTGAAGGGTTTTGATGCCCAATCCATTTTAACAGACACCATTACCTTTTCCGGAACTTTGCCCCACATCGAGGATCAGGTGTTTAAGATGAAAGTGGGCCAGGTAAGCGCTCCTCTGAAGGAAGGCCTGTATTATTTTATTTTGAAGGTCATTGGCGAACAAAGAGATATTTTTACTTCTGAACAGGATTTTAACGCGCACAAAAACAGTTTGCGTAAGCGCTTAAAACGGCGTAAGATGCAGGAGGCCATGCAGCGCTATCTGGCGCAACATTTTCCGCGGGGGCCCTATCAACTTTCTAAACAAAAAGTAAAACATCTGGCGCAGCTTGTTGAAAAAAGCGTCTTTAGTACGCCAAATTTTACAAGAAAGGAAGGATTTACATCTGACCTGCCGGATTTAATGCAAGAACTGGATGACGCTTCGTTAACTCAGCCTCTGGTCACTTTTGCTGATGGACGCAGCTGGAGCGGAAAGCAATTGTTTAAACGTCTTTCGTTTTCATCCTATCCTTTGCTTTTCGATAGCAAAGGGATGTTTCGTAAAAGCTTTTTACTGGCCTTGAAAAACGTTTTAGATGACCAGGTGATTTTTAGCGAAGCCCAGAAACGTCATTTACAAAATTCAAAATATGTTCAACAACAGGTTGCCATGTGGCGGGATTATTTGCTGTTTAAAAAAGGCCTGGCCGATATTTTGAGGGGCAAAAGTTTGTACGATCCGCAACCTATCTATGCTTTTTTAAAGAAAAAGAGCGCGCAGGTGTCAATCAAACTGAACAAAACCATGCTGGACACCCTGCAATTGCTCAGGAGCGATATGGCCGTCCTCAAACAACACTTTCCCGGACGTCTGGCTGTGCCTGTCTTTCCCTTATTGACTCAATATTCCCTTCA
Source organism: Caldithrix sp. (assembly GCF_056497305.1). Classification (NCBI taxonomy): domain Bacteria; kingdom Pseudomonadati; phylum Calditrichota; class Calditrichia; order Calditrichales; family Calditrichaceae; genus Caldithrix; species Caldithrix sp. The sequence continues at coordinate 20,778 of NZ_JBSMDE010000029.1, forward strand.
TTACAAGCAGTATCAATAGACGCAGGCCTGAAGTACACCACGTGTCATTTCGACCGATGCCCCGACTGTGTTGGGACAGAGCGGAGAAATCTTTCTTTGCCCTGAAAAAAGTCTCAAGCTGAAGCTCGAGTTACGTTGCGCTTGCGTGTGTTCCAGTGGAAGGGATTTCTCTCCCGATAAATCGGGATCGAAATGACAGTCGGTACCGGCACTCATCTTCTGACCATCTCTCAGTTTCACAAAAAATTTCGAAATTCGGAACTGGAATTAGCTCATTGAAACAGCAATGCTGCTCTGGATAATGAATATTCCGTTCCACTTTATCGTAGAAGACTTTTTTACAATAATCCCAATCAGCATTCAAAGTAACAGAACAGCTACAAGGAACCAATTTTAATTGACTTTATTGTTATGAAAACCTAAATTTATTTTCTTTTAAATTTTAAAAAAACAAGGATTCAATTAAGCAGGAGGTAAATACGCTTAATGAAGAGCAAGACACGAAACCGATTTTTTATCATTGCCGCTGTTCTACTGCTTGCCGCTTATTTTCTGTATCCCACCATCAAATTTGGTATGATGAGTGAAGCCGAAAAAGAGAAGCTAAAAGTAGAGAATCAGAAAAAGTTTTTTGAGCTAAAATCCAAAGCCATCAACCTGGGCCTTGATTTACAAGGCGGCATGCATGTTGTTTTAGAAGTGGATGTTAAAGAGTTGTTAAAACGTCTGGCCAAAAATGTGGATGACGTTTTTAATAGTTCTTTAATAGAAACAGAAAAACGCGTTGCAAAGAGCGACGAAGATTTTCTGGCAGTTTTTGATGAACTGTTACAGAAGAAGGGCAGCAATATTACCCGGTATTACTACAGCCCTGACCATCGTACGCGGGACGATGTGTTGAAATATCTGCGTAAGCAGATCGATGAGTCCGTGGATCGGGCTTTGGAAATTTTGCGTAACCGTGTGGATGAGTTTGGTGTAAGCGAACCAACCATTCAAAAAGTAGGCGATCGACGCATTATTGTTGAGCTGGCCGGCGTTACGGATCCAGTGCGTGTGCGTAAACTTATTGGTCGTACCGCGCAGTTAGAATTCAAGTTGCTGGAAGACAATGTTGTCAGTTCTAAAGTGGCCGAAAAGATTAACGCCTTTATTCAGTCGAAAATTAATCCCTACGACAGTACACAGGCAGAAAGTCAGGACACATCCAAATCAGAAGAAGAAGCCATTTCGCTGGACAAGATGTTTTCCGGTGATTCAACTGCAGAACAGCAGGTGGCCGCCAAAAAAGATAGCAACGCTTACCTGTTTGAAGAAGGCTTGTTCTTTTTGAATCCACGCGATAAACAGACTTTTCTGGTGCCGGTGGACAAGCAAAACAAATTCCAGAAAATTTTAGAGCTGCCCGAAGTGCAACGAATTATTGCCGAAGAGGCCACAGGCGCAGAATTTCTCTGGGGTTCCAAACCGGTTTACAATGGGCAGTACATGCCCCTGTACCTAGTGCGAAAAAATGTGGAGCTAACCGGAGAAACCATTACCGATGCCAATCCCCAGCGCAGCCACGATCCCTCTTCTTTCAGCCAGTACGAGGTTTCGCTCACCCTGAATGACGCTGGCGCCCGTACCTTTGCCCGTGTGACCGGGGCTAATGTGGGCAAACGGTTGGCCATCGTTCTGGATCACAAAGTGTATCTGGCGCCTGAAATCAGAGTGAAAATCACCAACGGGCGTGCGGTTATTACCGGGCTGGACAAAATTGAAGAAGCCCAGGATTTGAGTATTGTGCTCAAGGCTGGCGCGCTCCCAGCTCCGGTCAAATTTATGGAAGAGCGCACGGTCGGGCCTTCTCTGGGACAGGATTCCATTAAAGCCGGTACTTTTTCGGCCATTATGGGGCTGATTGTGGTAATGATTTTTATGATCATTTACTACAAACTGTCCGGTATTGTGGCCGACCTGGCCCTGGTGCTGAACATTGTCTTTATTATGGCCGTCATGGCTTACTTCCATGCGACCTTAACCCTGCCGGGTATTGCCGGTATTATTTTGACCATCGGTATGGCCGTGGATGCCAATGTTCTGATTTTTGAAAGAGTTCGTGAAGAATTGGAAAAAGGCAAAACCGTCCGAGCTTCCATTGATGTTGGTTACGGAAAAGCCTTTATCACCATCCTTGATGCTAATGTAACCACATTTATTGCCGGCCTGGTGTTGTACACCTATGGCTCAGGCCCTATTCAAGGCTTTGCCTTAACGTTGATGATTGGTATTGTTTCCAGTTTATTTACGGCTATTGTTGTCACACGCGTTATCTATGATTACGTTCTGGAAACGCGGTCGGTTAAACGTTTGAGTATTTAATGTGGTTGAACTGGATTAACAGGAGAAAGAAGAACCATGCGATTTTTTGGTAAAACAAACATTCAATTTATTAAAATAAGAAAATTGGCTTATACCTTAAGTTTAAGTCTTATTGCCATATCGATTATCTCTATAATATTACACGGCGGGCCGCGTTACAATATCGATTTTACAGGCGGCACGCTGGTGCAACTCAAATTTGAAAAGCCCATCGAAATTCAGCGGGTGCGTTCGGCTATTGCCCAGCAGGGGTTTGGCGACGCGGAAATCAAGCATTTTGGGGCGCCCAACGAAGTTGTTATCCGCGTCGGAATCAATGAATCAGGGGAAGAGGCCTCTACTGTTATTGAACGATTAATCAAGGAGAAGATCCCTGATAATCCTTACATCGTTGAACGGGTGGAAAAAGTAGGGCCCAAAATCGGGCATGAACTGGTGTTGGACGCCATTAAGGCCATTTTGTGGTCTATGATTTTAATCCTCCTTTATGTAATGTGGCGTTTCGAATTCAAATATTCAGTTGGCGCCATTGCCGCCTTAGCCCACGATGTTACGATTACGCTGGGTATCTTTTCGGTTTTCAATATCGAAATTTCGGCGCCCATCATTGCGGCTTTATTGACGATTGTTGGTTATTCGTTGAACGATACCATCGTGGTGTATGACCGTATCCGTGAAAATTTGAGAACGTTAAAACGAGGCAGCAAAGAATTGCCAACAGTAGTTAATCGTAGTATTAACGAAACATTAAGCAGAACAGTGATTACCTCTGGCACAACGTTAATGGTAGTAGTTGTGTTGTACTTTTTTGGCGGAGAAGTGTTGCGTACCTTTGCCTTTGCACTGATTGTAGGTATCGTGGTCGGTACGTACTCTTCCATTTTTGTGGCCAGTCCAATCCTGGTAGATTGGAAATGGCAAAAAGCATAATCAAATTGAAAAGGATGATGGATGCAAATTAATACCCAAGAAGCGGATGGCATCGTAATCCTGCAATTGAGTGGCAAAATCATGGGCGGCCCGGAAGCCGGACAGGTTAATGATCGCATCCATGAATTGATTGAGGCCGGAAAACGAAAACTGGTCATTGATATGGGCGGCCTGGAATTGATGAATAGTTCCGGCCTTGGCATATTTATCAGCGCCGTAAACACTTTGCAAAATAATGATGGCCGGCTGGTCATGATCCATGTACCGCCACGCATTCAACAGTTGTTTCAAATGACCAGATTGAGCAGCGTTTTTACTATAACCGAAGAACTGGAACAGGCCCTGGAAATCTTGCAAGGAAAACACTGAGACCGATTTGCGATGCCTGGCCAGCGATGAATGATCCGGGAAGTGAAAGCCATTCGTTTAGAGTAAAGTTCCCTGGTTTTAACAGAAGACAGGGAACTTTTAATTGCCTATGAGACACCCTGTAAAATTACATTTGAAAATCCTTTTTTTTATCGTTCTTTTATTGATCCTGCCATGGGTTCTGTTGGCGCAGAGCGATTCTTTACAATTTATTTACCTGGCCAACATAAATGCCAATTACGAAAATTGTCGGTGTGGCGCCAATCCTCTGGGCGGTCTTGACCGGATTGCTTATTTGGTTAAAAAAATCCGGGAAAAGAATCCTGACGTTGTGGTGCTCGATGGCGGTGATTTCTTAAATTCTTATGTTTTTGACGAATTGAATACATTGATTATCACAATCTACAAACAGCTAAAACCGGCAATCCTGGTACCTGCAGATCAGGAAATGCAGGCGGGCAATGAAACCGTGATCAGAGCGCTGGAACAGGCCACTTTCCCCTTGCTTGCTTCGAATTTTGACTTTAAACCTTTGACGGCCAGAGACGTGCATTACCTTTCAGCAAAGCAGACCAGAATGGCCATCCTCAGTTTTCTGAACATAAGCAGCTTTAACTATCTGAAAGCGCAGCCCGGGCTCACGTTTAACCAGGAAAAATTCCGGCGTGTCTATCAGGCAGCGCTGCAGTCCTCCGATTTTCAGATGGCCGTCTTTCATGGAGAAGCGTCAGGTTTAGCGTCCTTTGCCCAAAAATACCCGCAAATCGACCTGATTCTTCTGGCCCACAGCCAAGCGCTGCAGGATCGTCTGGATTCACATCCCCTAGTGATCAGCGCCGGCGCAGATGGGGAATATGTAACGGTTTTTACCTTACATTTTAGGAATCACCATTTCAGGCGTATTGCTTTGCGAAAAATACCGATTACGTTAAAAATTCCCGTTGACCGGCAAATGGAGTCATTCATTCAAAAATTCAAGACAGACCAGCTAAACAACAATGCGCTTCATTAACAGGCGCTGATTGTCTGTTGTAGGCACGATGTCGCTTGCTAAATGTTTTCTGAATTTCGGCCGATAATTCCATTGAAAAAGATTGGATTTTAATGGGCATTTCCTCTAATTTAAAGAACGGGAAACTTGTCAATTGGAGAAGGCGCTTGCAGAAAGAATTAGAGCAAATTGCCCGCTTAAGAGAAAAAATCGATGAAATAGATCGTCAGATGGTGCGCTTGATTAATCTGAGGGCCCAATACGCAGACCAGATTGGTGATATCAAGCGTAAATTGGGCTGGCCTGTTTACGTGCCGGAACGGGAAGAACAGGTGATTCAGAATGTGAAAGCCAGTAATCCGGGGCCGCTTTCTGCGGAAGCCATCGGTCGCATTTACGAACGTATTATTGATGAATCCCGGCGTCTGGAACGTGAAGAGATGGAACGTAAGCAAGTGAAAAATGAAAAATAAGTACAAAGCCATTATTATCGTTGTCTTTTTGTTGCCATTATTGGTTTACGACGTGATTAAATATTTTACGTTGCCGGAAAAATTGGATAGCAGGCAACCTACGGTGGAAATTACTATCCCCAGAGGGGCCAGCCTGCAACAGGTGGCAGACACTCTGGAAAAAAAAGGAATTATCCGCAACGCACCGGTTTTTGTGCTTTGGGCCAGAGGATTGGGAATCGAGAACAAGATTCCTTCAGGGACCTTCCAGATTCCCAAAAATTTGAACTACGCGCAACTGGCCAATTATTTGAGCCATGTAAAACCGGAGTTTCTGTCGGTGACCTTAATCGAAGGTTGGACCACAGAAAAAATTTTAGATACCTTAAGCCAGACCTTAAACCTGGACCGCAAACGACTGGATTCCCTGGCCAGAGATTCGCTTTTTTTAAGTCAGTTTGGTATTCCGGCCAAATCGGTGACCGGCTATTTACTACCTGACACCTACGTTTTTGCAGCAGGCGTTAGCGAGGAACAGGTGTTGCGCTTCCTAATCGAGCAGACGCTAAAAATTTTTGAAGCGGACAGTGTGAAGCAAAAAATGCAAGAATTGGGGATGAACCGTGATCAGGTATTGACCCTGGCTTCTATTGTGGAAGGCGAAGCCATGGTGGATGCAGAACGCCCCATCATTGCATCGGTCTATTTAAACCGTTTACGACGCGGAATGAAATTGCAGGCCGATCCAACCATTCAGTTTTTGTTGCCCGATGGACCCAGAAGATTGACCTACAAAGATCTGCAAATCGATTCGCCGTACAATACCTATTTGTATCGCGGCCTGCCTCCGGGTCCCATTAATAATCCGGGTAAGGCCTCCATTCTGGCAACTCTATTTGCAGCCAAAACAAATTATTTATATTTTGTGGCCAGGGGCGATGGCACCCATGTTTTTACGGCCAGTGCGCGCGAGCATTTGAGGGCCAAGCAAAAACTGAACAAATTGAGAAAAAAAATCTATGGATATTGAGGGGAAAATGGATTAATGGAAGATTTTTTAAAGGATTTAAACGACGTACAAAAGCAGGCAGTAATGGCTACGGAAGGCCCTGTTTTGATCATTGCCGGAGCGGGCAGCGGTAAAACCAGAACCCTGACTTACCGCATTGCCTATTTGATTAAGAAGCAAATCGCCAAACCTTCGGAGATTTTGGCGGTTACCTTTACCAATAAAGCAGCCCGCGAAATGAAAGAGCGTCTGCAAATGCTTTTGGGTAGCCAGGTTATTCCCCTCTGGATGGGCACCTTCCACAGCGTTTGTGCCCGCATTCTAAGAATCGAAGCCGAAAACATTGGCCTGTCGCGCAATTTTACCATCTACGATGTGGACGATGCCGTCAGAGCCCTGAGAAAAATTCTTTCTTCCAGGGGACTTTCCCCGCAAAAATACAATCCCAAGGTAGTGCAGAATCGAATCTCCCGTCTTAAAAATCAATTCATCCTGCCCGAAAATCTGCTGGAGCAGGAATTCGATGACGAATACGATCAGATCGTGGCCGAGGTGTACCAGGCTTATCAGAATTTTCTTAAGCAGAATCATGCTCTCGATTTTGATGATTTGCTGATTCGTCCCATTCAGGTTTTCGACGAACATCCGGAGATAAAAGCCAAATACAACGACAAGTTTCGTTACATTCTGGTGGACGAGTATCAGGACACCAATCATGCTCAGTATTTGTTGTTGAAGCGTCTGCTTAATTCGCAGAAAAATCTCTGCGTGGTGGGCGATGAAGATCAATCCATTTATGGCTGGCGGGGCGCAGATATTTCCAATATTCTGAATTTCAATCGCGATTTCCCCGAAGCTAAAGTTTTTAAACTGGAAGAAAATTACCGGTCGCACAGTAATATTTTAAAGGCCGCCAATGCCGTGGTTCAAAATAATAAGGCACGCCTGGGCAAGAGCCTGTGGACCAAAAAAGGCGATGGTCCGAAAATTAAATTGATCATTGCAGAAGATGAGATCGATGAAGCGCGCAAAGTAGTGGAAATCATCCATGATGAGATGTACACGCACAAGCGCAGTTTTAAAGATATCGCGATCTTGTACCGAACCAATGCCCAGAGCCGTGCTCTGGAAGATCAGCTGCGGCGCAATGCCATTTCTTACAATATCATTGGCGGCGTTAAATTCTACGACAGGAAAGAGATCAAAGATGTTCTGGCCTATTTAAAGGTCCTGGTCAATCCAGCGGACAGTGTGGCCCTGCGCCGAATTATCAACTTTCCGCTACGGGGCATCGGCGAAACCACGGTTAATAAAATCGAACGCTTTGCTGAAATGGAAAAAATAACGTTGTTCGATGCCCTGGGACGTGTGGATGAAGTGGCTAACATCTCTGCGGCCATGGGCGGCCGGGTAAAACAGTTTTACGACATGATCCGCAAATTCATGGCCCTGAAGGATGAACTGTATGCCGTGGAACTGGCCTCCACCCTTGTTTCCGAAACCGGTATCATGCACCATTACCAAACTGAATATGACCAGTACGAGAGCGAAAGCCGAATCGAAAACATCAAGGAACTGTTCGCAACCATGGACCAGTTTGCCCGCGAACGGCAACAGGAGAACCGAGAGTCGGACCTGGCGGCTTTTCTGGAAGAAGTCAGTTTACTCACCGACATCGACACCTGGAATGAAACCTCCAATGCCGTTACTTTAATGACCCTTCATTCTGCCAAGGGACTGGAGTTTCCCGTGGTTTGCATTACTGGCCTGGAAATGGGCTTAATGCCCCTGCAACGCTCTTCTGCCGATCTGGAGGAACTGGAAGAAGAGCGTCGTCTGTTCTACGTTGGGATGACGCGGGCCATGGAAAGCCTTTACCTGACTTACGCCAATCGACGTCGGCGGTACAATGCCGGAACATTTAATACACCTTCTGTGTTTTTAGATGAAATTCCTGCAGAGCTCATTGAATATCGCACTAAGTCGGCAGGAACGCGATTTTCAGGTTCCAAAAAGAGAAAAAAGACTGCCAGAAAGGCCAAACTGGAAGCCTACTTTCACAATCACGATGAGAACCAGGATCAGCGCGATGAATTTTTTGTGGGCCAGAAAGTGTACCATGAAACCTTTGGCAAAGGGCAGATCATTCAGTTAGAAGGTAGTGGGGACAAAATGAAAATTACCGTCCATTTTTTCAGAGACAACATCAATAAAAAATTAATCAAAAAATTTGCCAATCTTTCGCCGCTGGATGAGGAGTAAATAAAAGCAGAGCATCTATTTATGAAAAAGTTTTTTTTAAGTTTAATAATTATCTCTTTTACTTTACATTTTGCGGTAGCTCAGAACAGAGAGAGCGATGATTTTTCCTATCCGCTGAAACTCTACGAGCAAGAATTCTACGATCTGGCCGCTCAGCAGTTCATTAAATTTTACACTACCTACCCGCAGAGTGAAAAGGCCGACGATGCCCGATATTACGCCGGTCTTTCTCTTTACAAAATTAAGGCCTACCAAAAAGCCCGAGCGGAGTTTCAGGCCCTGGCCCTGGAATTTCCTAAAAGCCCGTTTGCTGCAGAGGCCTGGTTCTACGTAGGCGATTGCGCAGAAAAATTGGGCGATTTTCCCGATGCCGTCAAAGCCTATGAATCACTGCGTGTATTGTATCCCAAAGATACGCGTGCCCCAAGGGCTACTTACAAAGCGGCTGTGATCAATCTGAACCGTTTGAACGTTTTGTCCAAAGCAGGGCAGCTATTAAATCTGATTATTGAACGGTATCCCGATTCCAAAGAATATTTCCCGGCGCTGGTAAAAAAGGCCGTGGTAAGCCTGCGCACCGGACAGATCAACGACGCGCGCTCCATGTTACAAAAGGCCTTTGCCGTTCAGGAAAAAGCGGACAGTATTTTAGCTGAAGCCTATCTGGTTCAGGGGAAAATTAACCTTACGTTGGGACTGGTGGACAAAGCGCAACAGGATTTTCGGCAGGCTATCCAGCTCTACCCGGATAGTTGGGTTGCCGCCCGGGCCGCTTTGCATTTGAGTAATATTCTGATACAAAGTGAAGAATATCAACCGGCCATCGCTTTACTGGAAAAACAAATTGCCACGGCTCAGGACAAAACGATTAAAAGTAAGCTACTCTATGTTTTAGGCGATGTCTATTACCTGGCCCAGAATTTCAATAAAGCGCAGCTCAGCTACCAGGCGGTCACCGACGCGGATGATTCTCTGCGTTTTATTATTCAACTCAAACGGGCCCTGAGCTTTCAAAAACAAAATTTTATTTCAGAAGCGGCCGACCTGTTTAAAAAGACCCTGCAGGATAAAACATTTGAACACCAGGCCATGTACCAGAAAGCGGTCGATTATTACATCGCCTTTCTGGAGCAAAATCGCTATTTTCAGCAGGCGGCTTCTTTTATTTACCAGAAATTGACAGCAGAAAAGACGATCACTGAAAAGGCGCGATTAATCGTACACCTAATTCAAATACTGGCCCAAAAACAGCAATGGGTCGAATTGATCAATATCAGTCAACCTTTTATCCTGGCCCCTGAACCCTTTCCGGAAAAGGACGATCTCATGTTTTATTTTGCTCTGGCCAAGGAAAATACCGGCGATTATGAACAGGCGGCCTATTATTTCAATAAGCTCATTCAGGAATTTCAGGCTTCTGAATACGTTTCGCAGGCGCAAAAGCATTTACGCTTTTTACAGGATTTTAAAATCGTAAAATCGGATCTGGCGCTCAATCATCTGGCCGATTTATTGAGCGTTTCTTTCCAGACTTCCGCGCAAAAGAGAGCCGACTTACTCTTTGAACTGGGCAAATTGTATTTTTACGATTTAAAGAATTACGCTCGGGCGGAAGATAATTTTCGCAAAGCCTTGGAGGCTGGCGCAACGCGGGTTGGCGATCTGTATTATTATTTAGGCAAAACCTACCTTAAGCAGTTTGATTACCAGACGTTTTTGGGGAAGGACGCGGGCGCACTGATGCAGCAGGCCAATGCATTTTTTAAAAAGGCCGTGGAAAACGCCACCACCTGTAAACACCAGGATGAAAGCGCCTACTTATTAGTGCGCACTGCATTGACGCCGGATTCCAGTAAAATTGAAACAGAAAAACGCTTCATCGAGGCCTTACTGGCAAAATATCCAGACAGTCCTTTAAAAGAAGAGTGGTTGCGCACCCTGGCTATTGATCTGGCCTTTGACTCCTCCATGTCTGCTCAGAGTTTGCAATACTTTCGGATATTAATCGACCAGTTCAGACAATCGCCGCAATACCCGCAATATTTGCTCCACTATGCGCGCCTGCTGCAGGAGAACAATCCACAGGACGCCCTGCAAATCTACCGCCAGATTGTTGATGGCTTTATGTTTACGAATGAGGCGGCCCAGGCCATGATAGACCTTATCGATCTTTACATGGAACAGGCCCATTACGAGGAGGCCATTGACCTCTTCGAACAGTATCAAAGCTATTTTTATTATGCCTCCAATCTGGAGACGCTCAAACAGCAGATGGGCGAGGCTTATCTGAAGGCCGGACAGTACGAGCGGGCCATTGCCTTCTATTCGGCCAATATCAATACGCCATTTCTGAATGATTTTATTTTATTACGAGCCTTTGAAGATCAACATATTCTGAAGAATATTTTTTTACTGGCTGAAGCGTTACGCCTCAACAATCAGTCCCAACAGGCCTTGTATTATTACAAACTGTACCTGCTGGTAGAACCGCACGGAGCGTATGCCGATCAGGCGCACTTTAATGCCGGAGAAATCTTATTTAAAAATGGTAAATACTATCTGGCCAGAGAGAACTTTAAAGCGGTAAGCGATGCCAATCTGCAACTATTTACCCAGGCTGTACGCGAGGCCGGGAACATCTATTTTCTGGAAAGGGATTATGCCAATGCAGCTGCTTTTTATCAAAAGGTTTTAAAAACAGTCAGCGATCCGGAACTCAAAGCGACCATCGAACAAAAATATATTTTGTCCTTAATCCGAAAAGGGGACATCGCCCAGGCCGAAAAGTTGATTGACATTTACAAGAAACAGTACAAGAACCGGCCCAATGCGCTGGCTCAGTTTTACATTGAATTGGGCAATTATCAGCGATTACAAAAAAACTTTAAGCGCGCCGAAAAATATTTTAACCTGGTCAAAAAGAAATACAAAAAGTCAGATTTTGTCGATGACGCCGCCTATTTTACTGCGCTAATTTTGATTACTCAGAATAAACACAAGCAGGCTCTGGAGATTTTAACCAAATTCCCCGAAAAATACCCGCAGAGCGATCAGTTGCCTGGGGTGTACAATACGTTAGGCACCCTCTATTTTCGCTCAGAGAAATATGACAATGCCATCACCATGTTCAAGAAGGCATTGGAATTTTGTCAGGACTGCCCCATGCAGGCCAATATTATGTCCAACCTGATCAAGGTCTATTCTTTAACCGGTTTCTGGGATGCGGCGCAGGCCATGGCCAGAAGTTATTTACGAAAGTTTCCTGAGGCCAAAGATCGCCTGGACAAAAAGATCATTATTGCCCGGGCTTACATTAATCTAAACCAATTCCAGAATGCGGTCGATTATCTGAAATCAATCAAAGCCGAAGCCGATGCCGAGCGTGAGCCAGAAATTCAATTTTACATTGGCGAGGCTTTACTGCGGGCCGGACAGTACGAAGAGGCCATCGCCGAATTCGTCAAGATTCCCCTGCTGTCCAAAAAGACCAAATTGCAGTGGGAAGCCAGCGCTTTGTACTATTCGGGGCAGTGCTACGAAAAACTGGGACGCATTGATGACGCCATTCGCATGTACAAAGAAATCATTAAGCGTCCAGGAATTGATTTAGTTTTGAAAAAAGATGCCGAAAAACGTATCAAACAGATACAGTGAGGAGCGGCCATGTTTAAAATTAATCTCATGATCGTTGTCATATTTATTTCAGCTACCTTGTTTTCCTGTTCAGGATCCAAAAAAGAAGTCAGCGGCAGCGTCGGCAGCAGTGCCGTGGCCGAAGATGCCCGAATTCAGGCCAAAATCAAGGAACTGCAGGAGAAGATCAAAAAAAATCCAAACACTATGGATTATCGCGAGCAATTGGCGGATGTGTTGTTCGAGAATGGACACACACTGGAATCCATGAAAGTGCTGGAAGAGGCCTTAAAAATTGATCCCCACAATGCCGAGGTACAGTACAAGTATGGCGATTTTGCCCTGAAGAGCGGCGATAAGCGCCGGGCCTACATCGCATTTAAAGCTGTGCTCAACGGACCCGAAGCCGATGCGTATCTGGATCGCATTGCCCCTTATTTTGTCGATGCCTTTAATGTAACCCCCGTTGTCCAGAGCGAAGCCAACGAGGCCTTTGGCTCTTTTTCGCCGGACGGTAATCAAATTATCTACCAATCCGATGAACAGGACAACTGGGATTTGTTCATTCTGGATTTGACCACCGGCGAGAAAAAACAGATTACCAATACCCCGGCCCATGAAGAAAATCCCTCGTTTTCGCCCGATGGCCGACACATCGTTTATACCTCTACGGCGGATGACCACCGTGATGTGGATTTCAGCCAGAAATTGCGTGATATTTACGTAATGGACCTGAGCACTGGTGAAAGCGAAAACTTAACGCAAAATGGCTCTGATGACTGGCGACCGAGATATTCATTCTCCGGCGATTTCATCGTCTTTGTTTCGCAAAGAAACGATTTGCGGGACATTCCTTTTTATGAAATGTTCAGCGATATCTTCATCATGCAGAGCAATGGTCGCTTCCAGTTAGCCCTGACCAGAGATGAATTTAATGATGGCAGCCCATGCCTGATGCCCGGCAGCACCGATGAACAGGGCGATGTCATTTTTGATTCCGATCGAAACGGCGCTTATGCCATCTACAAAATGGATATTCGTACCAAAGAGATTTCGCAATTAACGCACAATCCCGATGTCAATGATGTGGCGCCTGATGTTTCCGCTTCGGGAGATAAAATAACCTTCTTTTCCGATCGTGACGGCAATTACGAAATCTATTTGATGAACAATGATGGCTCGGCACAGCAAAGACTTACCTCCAATCCTGCTGAGGATCTGAATCCTGTTTTTTCGCCGGACGGAAATAAAATTCTGTTTCACTCCAACCGTAGCGGCAATTACGATCTGTTTCTGCTGGATTTAACACAATCTGCCTCTCAAATTACAGCCAGCGAAGTGCTCTCGCGAATCGATCATGCCTTGCAGATTATCGAAGCCGAAAGCGAATAGGGGGGCGTCAAAGTTGATGTAATGGCGATTGGGGAAAGTGCCGGGAATAATCGTCCGCCCCTGCGCTTTCCCAAACCGCAGTTTTTTGTGGCCAGCATTTCCAACCTCAGTTCGCTGGACAACAACTCCTGTTCCAGAATGTAATGCTTTTCTCTGTCTTCTTTTAAAGAAACTACTTACTCAGGAGCGCGCCAATGTTTAAGAAAATTTTAAAACATTGCTAACTTCCTATGATCGTTACGATTTCTTTTTAAAACGATTCCCAGAGTTCAGCAAAATGTATATTTTAAGGTCATTTTGAGGATTCCCGACAATCGGGAAGTTTTGTTTTTGTTAAGAAGGCTTCCTTCGTAAGATCCTGCTAATAAGTGTGAAAAAACGTTTTTGCTGTTTAAATGGTTAAAACAGGATAAAAGAATGCGATCTGGCGGACTAAAATAGGAAACCGTTTTAACGGTTTACACAACTTAACATGAAATTAAATTCTCTGTTGTTGGAAGTTTTCAACACACCGTAATGCCGAATTCCAGCCCTGGCAAGTGAAAGAATCTATTGCTGCCTTTGTCACGGGAAAAGTGTAAAGCTTAAAGATTTAGCAATTCGCCTTTTACACGTCCTGCACAAAATATCAGTGCTACAAGAACGGTGAGGCTGTTCAGTTAGAAAGTCCCGCAGGGACGAAATGCTTGTAGCCCACCGCGTCAGCGGTGGGTAAAGCAAAACACAAAAAACATGGATCGTCATGTAAGGACGAAATAGGAAACCGTTACAAATAAACATTAATAGAACTCCCGTTTGAGTAGGTTTTAAATACCCCGTAATGCCCAATCTCTGTTCTGCTGGCAGAGAAATCTTTTGTTGTCATTCCTCGAAAAAAAAGTGTAACAGTTTGTATTTTAGAATACTCCACTTAAAATATCTAAGGCAGCAAAGCCGCAACCAAAAAACTTCCTTGGGGATTTAAACAACCACAGAGAGCACAGGGAAGTATTTTTAAATTAAAAATTACGAATTACGAATTAATTTGCGAAGGGGCAACTTATGCCCAGGCGGTGAGGAACCGTGCCGGCATGTCATTCTGATCCCGCTTCAGACGTAACTCGAGCTTCAGCTCGAGACTTTTATAAGGTCGAAAGACAATCAGTGAGGCTTCGTGCCATGCGTCATTCCAAATCCCGATCCTCGGGGACATTCCAGTCTGGCAGGCG
>NZ_JBSMDE010000030.1:0-9675 GCF_056497305.1 Caldithrix sp.
AAAAAAAGCTAAATTTACCAAGTTTAATTCGTTATTATTCAAGGTTTTAAATACTTAGCCTGACGGCTATGGGACTAAGGGGTGGGTCAAAACCTCACATGCCGGCAAATACCTTCCATCCCTTTAATCTTTTTTCCTCATTATTCCCCTGTCTTTTTCTGGCTTTTCTTCTTTAACAACAATTGGTGATGATATGAACCTTCACGCATGAGTTTAGCGCCGCAAAGTGGACAGCGTTGGTCCTGGCAAGGAATTCCACGTTGATGAGGCGCCTTGTAATCGCATTTGGGACAAATACAATAGCCGCCGCTTCCCATGGCCTGACTACCCGTTCCGTGCATGTTCAGCCTCCTTTCTGTTTAACTGTAGCTTAAGCGTTGTTCCTCAATGGTTAATTCCGGTGTAATGATCTCTTTCCATTCTTCCGAATTCCAGGTTCCCAGTTCCTGATGTGTTAAAAAATAACTTTGTGGAATGGGATGCGTGCCATAGACTACCTTTATCTGGTGATGCGTTTCAATAAAATTTTTAAAGTAAGTAAGATAAGGACAGGGCGGATAGCCGACAAGCATGCCTGTGGCCAGATGGATGACATCCACGCCATTCTTTTTCATTTCGGCCGGGGCGTATTCAATATTGCCCCCAGGGCATGCGCCACAGGTAGTGTAACCCACCAGCTCCACTTCTACATCCTGGTAATAGCTGAAAGCCCCTTCACGATTTTTTAGCGCTCGTAAACACTTGCCTCCGGCACAATGGCGATAGCGATCGCAAATAATAATGCCGATCTTCACAATTTTTGAAGTTTCCCTATTGGACATTTTTACCTCCAGGGTTAATGGGAAATTCACTCTTAAAAACAAAACGCCCCTGGTTTTGCAATTTGAAGCATGCGCGTAAAATGGCAGAGGTTAAATGAAATTCTACACATTTTTATTCGTAATTCGTAATTTTTATTTTATTCTCCATCCGCATCGCTGAAGTTTTTTCTTTTTAACCGTTTGCCTTTACTCTCTCACCATCATTGCACCACACTCAGGGCATTTAACGCTGGTGCAGGGCGTACCGGGTTGATGGGCCACTTTTGTCCCACAGGATGGACAAACACAATATCCGGCAGGTCCCAACCCAGCGCGATTGCGTCCCGGGCCCTGCCCTTTTCCTGCGCCGGGCCCCTGTCCCCGGCCGCCTCCACGTCCTCTTCTGCCTAACATTTTTTCTCCTTTAAACTGAATTAAACAGTAAAGATGCGGGGGCTGCCCGCCACTGGACGAACAGCCTCCACATTTTCCGCTTGCATGTTAGTCGTTTTCCCTGGTTCCGGATTCGTCCTTAGCGGTCAGTGCGTTCAGCCGATTCAGTAAACCCTCTACCGCGGATTTCAGGCTGCTCAGCTCATCTTTCATGGCTGAAAGTTCGGCTTTACTGGCTTGCTCGCTGGTTTGAGCCGTTTGACTGCTGCCTGGTTGTGTTGCTGGCCAGGGCCAGCGCCAGCCGAATCCACGACCAAAACCAAAGCCGCGTCCCCAGCCACGACCGAAACCGCGCCCGGCACCGAATCCGCGACCCATGGGTGTACCTCGGGTGTATCCCGGGCTATCATAGCCTGCGCAATAGCCCAATCCTCTGCCTGTTCTGGGGCCCTGACCTAATGGACCCGTTCGATCTCCCCACGGCATTTTTTTATCCTCCTTTTTTGGTTAAACATTGAGTTCCTGGTTCTAAGTTGAATAGTTTAATGGTTGAATAGAATTCACATTTCAAAGTGTCCATTCCGCACTCCAATTTTAAATTCCTGATTTGTAATTAGCTGCGTACAGTCCAAAATAATCCCACTCAGGAAGTAGTAGTTCATAATTTGTATTTTTTTTAGAACCCTTTACTTTGCTCCTCTTCCATTTAAACTATTACAACTGTTGTTCTTGCAGCTTGCCCTCTTTAAACTTCTGGTAAGCATCTTTTAAAGTAATATTCCCTTCGGTTGTGTAAACTTTAATGCCCGCGCTTTTTAAAACCGAACCGGCTTTGGGACCAACATGTCCCGTAACCAGGGCATCAATTCCCGCATTGATGATAATTTGCGCGGCATTGGTGCCGGCGCCGTGAGCTGCTTCCACATTGGACGTATTGTCAATGAACGTAGTCACTTCGCTGTCTGTATCTACCACAAAAAATCCTCTGCCTCGTCCAAAGCGCAGATCGACTTTTTCGTACCAACCGTTACCCTGGGCAGTAAAAGCTACTTTCATCACTCGTTCTCCTCTTCTTTGGTTAAAAATTGGTAGATTTCCAGAAT
This sequence comes from Caldithrix sp., assembly GCF_056497305.1. NCBI lineage: Bacteria > Pseudomonadati > Calditrichota > Calditrichia > Calditrichales > Calditrichaceae > Caldithrix > Caldithrix sp. The sequence continues at coordinate 2,297 of NZ_JBSMDE010000030.1, forward strand.
TTTCTCCTTAATAGCCGGATCATTACTTTCAATTAGTGTTTTCTTCTCATTTAAGGTTTCCACAAATATGGTTTGATACGGAATGTGATTAATCACCGCAATCTGGTGCTGCTGGCAGAAGGCATCGATTTCTCTGGCCATTTGCTCATTCAGATCGCTCTTATTGATCACACACGATGCTTTTAGTTTAAAATATTCGATCAATTCGACCAGGCGTTGTAAATCGTGTAAACCGGATTGCGTGGCTTCAGTTACTAAAAGCACGTGATCCGCGTTGCTCAAAGAAGAGATTACCGGACACCCCACTCCCGGAGGCCCGTCCACAAAGATGAAAGGGACGTTCTCATTTTCTGCGATCTTTTTTGCTTCCTGTTTTACTTTGGCCACCAATTTGCCGGAATTTTCCTGCCCAATGCCCAGATGCGCATAGACGAACTCATTATCGAATCGAGATTGCGCATGGTACCATTTTCCGGCAAGATTTTCTTCCATGCGAATGGCATTCAGCGGGCAAAGATGAAAACAAACAGAACACCCTTCACAATCTACTTCATCAACAAAATATTGTCCGTACTCATATCTTATGGAGTCAAAAGCACATTTTTCCTGGCAAAGACCGCAATCCGTGCAAAGATCGTTGTCGATCACCGCTGTTTTACCGCTGTAAAAATCTTCGGATAGGCGCACCTGTGGCTCATAAAGCAAATGTAAATTGGCCGCGTCCACGTCACAATCTACGACCACAGCCTTCTTGCCGGCTATGGCTCCCAGAGCAGCTGTAATGGAGGTTTTGCCTGTTCCGCCTTTGCCACTGATGATGACAATCTCTTTCATGCCGCGACCTCTCTAACCTTTTGTGTAACCTTGCGCAACAAATTCAAAAACAGAGATTCCATGCCTTCCATAACCTGGCTGATTAACTGGCCCTGAGCATAGGCTTTAGCAATTTCTTGCCTGTGCGGTATTTTACCCAGAACTTCAATACGGTTTTGCTGGCAATATTGTGTAATAATGTCTGTTTGCTCTACGGCTTTGTTGATGACGATGCCAAACGGTTTATTCAATTGCTGCACAACCTGAACCAATAGATCAAGATCGTGCAAGCCAAACGGCGTAGGTTCGCCAACCAGAATAATAAAATCAAGGTCTTTGATGGCTTCGATGACCGGACAGGAAGTTCCGGGCGGCGAATCATAGATGATCACTTGCGCGTCGTCTTTACTCATCTTTTTGGTATCCTTAATCAATGCCGTAGTGGCCGACTCCCCGACTTTCAACAGACCGCTCACCAATTGGAGGCCTGCGGCTTGGCTTTCAAAAATTTTTCCAATTTCCTTTTTGCCCTCTTCTATGGCGCCCAGAGGACACAGTTCCAGACAGCCGTAACAACTATGGCAGAGCTCGGGAAAGACCATTACCTGATTGGCCAGAGTAATGATGGCATGATATTCACACATCTGGCTGCAAATTCCGCAATGATCACATACCGCTTCATTGACAATGGGAATCATTCTTTCGACCGGCTGTACCCGGACTTCCTCTGGATCAAAAAACAATGTGGCATTCGGTTCTTCCACATCCAGATCGTACAAGGCCACCTTTTTCGATCTGGAGGCTACAAAAGCCAGATTGGTAGCAATTAACGTTTTACCGGTTCCACCTTTTCCACTGGCAACAGCAATTTTCATTTTAACGTCCTCTTCTGTGTCTTCTGCCCTTAACCATAAAGCGATGCGCTAAATTTTCAATATTTTGCGAACCGCAATCCGGACAGTGTTCAAGGTTAGCCTCAAAGGGTTGTTGAATGGTCTCGCCGCAATCATGACAGTGAGCCAATGTATTAATGAAATCCACATTTCCGCCTTCAATAATCAACTCTTTGCCTTCTACCAGAGCGGTAGCCACCTTGTGTCTGGCCTGTTCGATCAAGCGCGTAAATGTAGGGCGCGAAATACGCATGCGTTCGGCTGCGGCCTGATGCTCCAGTCCCAGATGATCGGCCAGGCGAATGGCTTCGTACTCATCCACGGTGAGCACTATGGATTCCAGTGCGCGTCTGGGAATTCCGCTCGGTTTAAAGTTTTTGAACTGTGGCGGCTGCCAGATCATGCGTTTTCTGTAAGGTCCTCTCATACGTCTCCTTTAAATGAACATATGTTCATTCTCTTGTACGCAATATAATGAACAAAAGTTCATTTTGTCAAGTATTTTTGTGTTGAAAAAAAAAAGAGGCTGGAGGAGTTAGGAGTTCAAGAGTTAAGAGTTTAAGAGTTAATTAGTTGAATGGTTGAATAGTTAAATATTTAAATGGTGCTGAGTGTCATTGCAAATCTCCAATTCATCGGAATCCTTTCCACCAACGCCGTTTTCCCCTTGCTCTGCGAGGGGCCAGGGATGAGGGCAAAACTGCTTTTTAACTAAAATTTACTCAGCGCCAATTCTTTATTTCCACCTCAATGGCATTATCATGTAGTCGGGCCAGGGCGTAACCGCCGGAACGCAAAGGGCCTGGATTGACGATCACGGTACGTCCCAGATAATCAATGCTCTGGGCTTCGTGGATGTGTCCTGTGAAATAGGCCAGAGGTTGCACCTCTTCCACAAAGCGACGCAGGGCGCGGCTGCCCACATGTTCATCGGCAATCAAGCGATCGGTCTTTGTACCAAAAGGCGGCTGGTGGATCAGTACAATCCATTGTTCGTCAGGCCCGATGTGCCTACGAAGTTTGTTCAGAACACGTTCATATTGTTCTTCACTCAACTCATTGGGTGTTGCGCCGGGCGCTGGTAAGGCGCCGCCCAATCCCCAGAAAAAATAGCCATTGATCTCTCTGATTTGATTATCGAGGTTAATGCCCAGGTTATTTAGAAACCGTTCTACAGCCGGAGGATCGCAGTTACCAGGTATGGCCAGGATATTTTGATTGTGGTTACGGATGGTGTCGATGATGTTTTGCGCCTCACGCGCATTGCCAAAGGTTGTGATATCACCGGCCAGAAGTACCAGATCGGCTTCCATCAGTTCACGGCCAATGCGATCGATGGCCAGGGTATGGTTGTGGATGTCGGTCAAAACGATGAGATTCATGAATACCCCTTGTTAATCTGTACAAATTTTAATTATCGTATACACCGCACAATTGAAACACTGAATGATTTAGAAATTCGTAGAACAAGATAATGGTTTTCTTAAAAATAGCTTACCGAATCTTTGCATTACAAACAGTCCACAGCTTCTTGATTAACAATAAAAACTTTTAAATAATTGAGCACTGTACAATCCTTTTCTTCTTTTCTCATCTGATAAACGGTTTGCACAAAATCGTCAACATCCCTATCATCCAGCAGAGTGTCAAAAAACGAAAGATCACGCACTGCTTTGGCCTTTGCAAAGGGATCGTGTTTTATTTTCTGAATCGATCGCTCTTTTAGGCATGACAATTTTGAAATTTTGAAAGTGCCCTTCTTCTTTAGGAGTTGAATCCCGTTTGTTCAGTACTTTAACTACTTTAGTTTTTGATTAGTTAAAGTAGCAGAGCCGCAACCTTTAAAAAACCCCAAAGGGCGTCCGTCTTACGGCCGGTTGGAGCGAAGTGAAAATCCCGATTCTCGGGAACAGGCCAGTCTGGCAGCACCAGCCTGACAGGCCCGTCTGGCCACCGGACAGGCCATTCAACCATTGAACCATTCAACCCTTTTACTTCCTCACACAAAACAAAAATTTTCGCACGCTAATGTGCAATATCTTACGTTGGAAGCATTCTAAATAGCATTTTAGCTTTCTATTTTCAGCACCTTGGCCCCGCGAATTTTGCGTTCTTTCAACTCAATCAACGCTTTGTTGGCTTCTTCTAAAGCGTAGGTCTGGTATTCCGGTTTAATGGGAATTTCGGCCGCTAATTGCAAAAATTCGCGCACATCGCGCAAAGCCACATTGGCCACGCTTTTGATCTCCTTTTCCATCCACAAATGCTGTGGATAATCCAATTTTAGTAAATAATCTTTGTCGTGATCTTCTTTGCGAATGGCGTTAATGACCAGTCGCCCGCCGGGTAAAAGATTTTTTAACGCTTCGACAATCGGTTTCCAGACCGGCGTGGTGTCGATGATGGCGTGCAGTTTTTGCGGCACTAATGCTTCGGTGTCGCCGGCCCACACGGCGCCCAACTCGCGGGCAAAGTCCTGTTCGCTCTGGCTACGGGCAAACACGTACACCTCGCTGTCTGGAAATTTGTGTTGCACCATTTTCAGCACCAGATGGCCGGAAGCGCCAAAGCCGGTTAAGCCCAGCCGCTGACCGTTTTCAAGATTGGTAAGCCGTAAGGAGCGGTAGCCGATAGCGCCGGCGCAGAGCAAAGGCGCCGCTTCTTCGTCGCTAAAGATTTCCGGAATGGGATGGGCAAAATCCTCGTGCACCACCATTAGCTCGGCGTAACCGCCAAACACATCGCGTCCGGTGGCTTTGAATTCCGGACAAAGATTTTCTTCTCCACGTTGACAAAATTCGCAGTGCCCGCAAGAAGAGTAAATCCACGGCACGCCCACGCGATCGCCGATCTTTAATTTGCTTACGCCCGGGCCCAATTGTACGACTTTACCCACTACCTGATGTCCCAGCACCATGGGAAAATAGGCGGGCGGCGTCCGTCCTTCGATTTCGTCCAATTCGGTGTGACACACACCGCAGGTGGAAACTTTTAACAAAATTTCATGATCTCCCGGAATCGGATCGGGAAGTTCTATTAATTGCAGGGGCGTTTTATTGATTTTTAAATCGGTTGTCTGATTTAATACCATGGCTTTCATCGCAAACCTCCGCAACTGGTTTTGTTTTTATTTTGGGCCGCTGTAGAGCTAAGGGTTTAAAATCATGGACTCCAATTCTCAGAAGACTTGCCTGGTGAGGAAACAAGCGACGCATTTACTCTCCACTCTTAATCCTTCAACTCTATTTCTCCATTCCTTTTGCTCTATTTAATTTTTCCATCCACTTTTTTAATAATTCTGTCACGCAAATCCGCAGCCTGTTGTTCTAATTGTTCACAGGTCTTTTTCATTTCCTGCACAAAAACCGCATCTTCGATCTGTCCTAAATTAATCAGCACGTTAAACACTCCACCTTTGACCCCGTTAAAGGCCATCAAGGCTCCTACCCCCACATCGGTAATGGAGTTCGGATTGCCATATTTTACAACGATTTCCGCCACTTTTAAGGCTTCCAGACTTTGTCTGGCGGTTTCCAGCGGAACGTTTACTGCCTGTTTCAAACCCGCCTGCTCGGCTTCGTGTTTTTTCTTCTTTTCTTCCGGGGTTCTGGAGGGCAAACGACGGGCCTCCATGTAGGCGTTAAAGGCGTTGGTGTCGGCATCAATGGCTGCAGCCAGTTTAAACTTGATTTTCTGGGCCTTTTCTGCTGCCTCGTTTAAAATTTCGTCAACCGCTTCGCTCCCCCGCTTATTGGCCGTTAAGTTGGAAACCATCGATGCCAGCGCGGCCCCAAGGCTACCACTTAAAGCAGCAATGGATCCGCCGCCTGGTGCCGGAGATTCGCGTGAAACTTCATCAATAAAATCCGCCACTTTCATCTGCACCAGCGGCGCGTTCAAGTCTTCTGGCAGACCTAAAACGCGTTCTTCGATCTTGAAATCGGTTACGTCCCGCAGGCCCAGCGATTGAACCGCCGTTTCCAGAATATCGCGAATGGGAATCCCCGCCGAACGGCCCTGTTGCTTTAAGTAGAACATACCGGTTTCCAGCAAAGCCGGGTAGGGCACCATGCCCACAATTTCACTTCCGGTAACAACCAGCCCCCGTTCCATGGCCAGACGCCGCGTTTCTTCCAGAACATGGTGCATGGAGGTCACTTTGTAATTGGTTAAGTTAATGGAAATCTGCGCCCGGTCGTATTCCGGAACCATCCAGCCAATGGCTTTGCAATATCTGAATTTGCCAGGTTTTTTGACCGACTGCCCTTCCGGATGCTCCGGATTGATTCCATTGAGCTGCAAAAGGTATCGCAAATCATAATCGTGTACTGCTTTGCAATGCTCAATGGTTTCCTGGATGGTTCGGCCCACAAATTCACAACTTCCACAGGGGTAATGGCCTTCTCTGTATTTCAAAATTTCCCGCCCTTTAAAATAGAAGGGGCGAATATTTCCCCGGCGTACTGAGCGTCCTTTTTCGCGTAATTCAAAGGCAATGTCCGTGGCATATTTAACTTCACGTGTATTCAAATTAATGTTGTAAGCGATCAGAAATTCACGCACACCAATCACAGTGGCGCCGGCTTTAGCGTTAAACTCAGCCGGGCCAAAATCCGGCTTCCAGTTGGGATCTTTGAGTTTTTCGGCCAGCCCCTCGTATTCTCCCTGGCGGATGATGGCCAGGTTCTGGCGTTCCGGTCTGGTGGCCGATTTTTCGTAAAGGTACACCGGAATGCCCAATTCTTCCCCCACCCGTTTGGCCACCTCTTTTGAAAGGGCCACACACTCTTCAATGGTAATGCCGCTTACCGGTACAAAGGGACAGACGTCCGTTGCCCCGATTCGCGGATGGGTGCCCTTGTGCATACGCATGTCAATGAGTTCAGCCGCCTTTTTGATAGCCCGAAAGGCGGCTTCTTTTACACCTTGTGGCGAACCGACAAAGGTAACTACCGTGCGGTTCATTTCTGCGCCAGGATCCACATCCAGTAACTTTACGCCTTCAACCGATTTGATTGCATTGGTAATCTGATTAATCACTTCCTTATTACGACCTTCAGAAAAATTCGGTACGCATTCGACTAACGCTTTACTCATTTTCACCTCGCTCATTTTTCTTACACTGTTCAACAAAGATCAAAATTACAAAAACTTTGATTAATTAACAATGACAAATCGTTTGATTTTCCGGAATTAAGAAAAAGGTTTTAAGGCGCAGAGGCTCAGGATAGTTGTGTTTATTGAGCCCTATGCTTCATCCCCAAAAAAGAGCGGTTAAAAACCTTTTTTGCCTCAAAAGACTGGACTAAGACAAATTGGATCACCTTTTTTAGAAGCCACACCCGGATTGTCATTTCGACCGATGCTCAGACCTAAAGCGACATGCAGCGCGGAGAAATCTTTCTTTACTTAACAAAGTCTCGACCTGAAGCCCGAGACTTTTATAAGGGCGAAAAGACAATCAGTGAGGCTTCGTGCCGAGCGTCATTCCAAATCCCGATCCTCGGGGACATGCCCGTCTGGCCACCGGACAGGCCCGTCTGGCCACCGGACAGGCCCGCCAGTCTGGCAAAGCGCAGCCTGACAGGTCTGGCCACCGGTTGGAGCGCAGCGGAAATCCCGATCTTCGGGGACAGGCTTGTCCGGCCGTAGCACGGGCCCGTCTGGCAGGCG
>NZ_JBSMDE010000031.1:0-36131 GCF_056497305.1 Caldithrix sp.
AAATGGCAGCCTAAAGCTTTGTCAAAGAACAATTGTATTTGGTTATTCTGTTGATCCTCTTTCCAGTTTTTCCCTTTCCGAATGGTAGTGAAACATTTCTAACTTTAGACTCATTTGTCAAGATTGCGAAGCACCGTAGGCTTGATCTTGACAAATGAGGATAAAGTTGTACCTTTTGCTACCATTCGGAAAGGGAATATTCTTCATCTTCTATTCTTTCATTTTTTCATGTAACTTTTGACACTACCAAAAATTCAATTGTTGGGCGTAATATAATGAAGCGTGCGTTCTAAAAGCGTTCTGAAATGCGTTCTAAAAAATAGATGCTTTTTCCCTTCTCCCCGATATTCTGTTTGAATCCAAAATTCAACAAACAAAAACATGCTCTCTATTGGGCAAAAAAGTCATTGCAGAACAATATTTACCCCAACCTCAAAGAAAGGAGAATAGCCGTGCTTTCAAAGCAGGTGTGCTGGAGGCACTAGGTACAAATCTGATTTTTTACACTACGCCAAGTGAGCCTGACGTACGGATTCCGGCAGAGCTTCGGCCAGTCCAGACCTAAGGATTGTATTCATCACAGAATCTACTTCTTATCATTCAAAGCTCAAACGATTAAAAGGGCCAGAATTTAATGAGAGAATTACAGAGAATGGAATTCCCTGGTAAAGATCAAATTTTTAAGGGCCGCTTGTTCCACTGGTTTTAGATCATCCATTGCCCAGTTCAGTGTATCTTCAAATATTTTCTGCGAGGCTTCCCTTTGATGCGTCATTTTTAAGAGAGTTCTTAAATCCTGGGCAGAAAGCAGGGCATCTGTTCTGGCGCATTGTCTCCGTGCAATTTGAATGGACCGGTTCAGCGCCTTTTTTGCCTCTTCCAGCTTAGCCTGTTTCATTTTCAAATAAACCGCGCTTTTCATGCGTAGTACAATCGACTGAGCCCAGCATTCACCGGTTTGTTTCATACTGTTTCGCGCTTCTTTAATCAAAGCTAATCCCTGATCTGCAGCATCTACTTCTGTTAAAGCTAAGGCAATAAGGCTGCGATAATACGCACATCCTACTTCGGAGCCCGTCGCTCTAAAGCTGGACAGGCCTTCCCTCATGGTGTGAATGCCCTGTTGAATTTCCCCAAACTTGAAACGTGCCCAGCCCAATAAAATCTGACTTTGTGTGGGAAAATAGGGAAAATTAAACGCTTTTAAAAACTGAATGGACCTATTCGCCTGCTCGAATGTAGAATGAGGATCATTTTTAAGGTTTTGTAGCCAGGCAAACCAGTGTAAGGCATAGGCTTTGCTGAAGGGATGATCGAGTTCTTCTGCCAGATCAATGGCTTCTTCACTGTTTTTTTGGGCTTGTTCTAACAAACCCAAGTGCCACAAAACCAGGGCCAATCAAATCTTACAGATGATTAGAGGATGTTGCGCATAATTCCTGAGATGGGCCATACTGTTTTCTTCCTGGTAACACTGAATGGCCTGCAACAAATGTTCGCGTGCTTTAACAAAAACGCCCTGCCAATGGTAGGTAACTCCCAAAACGTAGTGCGCTTCAACGTTGAGTAATAAATCTTTTTTCGTTTGTCCCAGGCGGTACATTTGCCGGCCTAACTCCAGAGCACTGGTAAGCTGGCCATTAACCAATCTCCCAATTGACATCATGCGCAATAAAGGGGCGGAAGGGCTAATCTTTAATTGTTGCGTGAGCCCGAGCACTCGCTCCGTCAATTCCTGTACTTCCTTTGAGCCATATCCATACTCCGGTACCAAAACGGTACCAAGGAGGCCACACAGGTTTAACTCTTCCCTGGCCTGTTCAGGCTGTTTAAAAGATCGGTTTACCAGGCGTAAAGCGTCGCGGAAATGCTGTTCGGCCTGTTGATTGGCGAAAATTTGTTTGGCCATGTCTCCGGCTTTAGTGTAATACATGATCGCCTTAGCATCGTTTTGCGCAGCTTACCAGTGTCGGGCCAGCCTGATACTATACTCCTGCAGATTGTCGGCATGGCACATTTCAATAGCTTCTGCCACCTGCCGATTCAAAAAGGCCCAATGCGTTGCACTAAGACCGGCATAGACCACTTCGCGTATCTTTTCATGCTGAAAACAATAAATCAGCGGTTCTTGCTCTTCAATCAGTTTTCGCCTGCATAGTTCATCCAGATTATCGATCAATTCCTGTTCCTGTTGCAAACATGCGCTCTGTAAAATCGGATAGCTAAACTTGCGTTCTATGACGGCGGCTAATTCCAACAATTTTCTTGTCGATTCAGGTAAGGAAACAAGACGCATCTGGATCACTGCCTGGATGCTTTGCGGCAGAGGCAGCTCTTTGATTTGCTCGGTTTGCAAGGCCTCATTTTTAGACCATTTTTCCAAAAAACACTGAACCGTTTCTACGATAAAAAAAGGATTGCCTTCGGTACTCTGTGAAAAAGTGGTAATCCAGTCTGGATCTAATTACCGGTTCACCAGATATTGAATGAGTTGCCTGGTCTCCTCAAAACTGAGTGTCGTTAATTCTAATTCTAAAAAGAAATCTGTTTTCCTCAATTCAATGATGAGTGACATCAACGTATTATTTTCGTGAAGTGCGCCGGATCGGATGGTGGCCAAAATAGTCACACAATTTGTTTTTTCTAATCTCCATAGCAAGTAATGAAGCCATTCCAGGGTCTCAATATCTGCCCATTGCAGATCATCTAAAAACAATAAAACTGGGCCAGAAATCTGATTAATAGCCTGAATCAGGGCGTGGAATAACTGTTGTTTTTGCCAGCTTGCAGTCATTGGTTCCATTTTCTGCTTTGTTTGATCGTTGCCCTTCAGCTCAGGCAGTAATCGCACCAATTCTTTCTGCCATACCGTTTCCAGATTTTGTATATTTTTAAAAATACTGGAAGTACGTAATAATTCTACCACCGGAGCAAAAGCTAAATTTCCTGCATGGGCGTAGCAAGCGGCTGTGGCTGTTGTAAAGCCCTGGCTTCCCATCATGTTTATGACTTCTTGAGACAGACGGGTTTTACCAATTCCCGTCTCTCCACAAATAAATATCACTTTATTCTGCGTTGCATCAGAATTTTCTATGAAATCAAAAATTTCTGTCTTTTCTGTGTGACGCCCTACCAATGGCATGTCACCTTTCTTTGGTGCAGAGTCCTTCCAATGACTCGTCTCCTGATTTTTCAGACGGTCATATAGTTCTTTCATTTTTAGGGAAGGTTTGGCGTCTAATTCTGAATTTAACATCTTTTCACAACGCCTATAGTTTTTTATGGCGGAAAGCTGGTCATTGTTTAAGGCGTTTAATTTCATTAACTGGTAATACACCTCTTCATCCAGATCATCTAATCGGAGCAACCATTCTGCATAATAAATAGCCTTCTCATAATTGGACCGACGTTCAAAATGAGCCATCAACTCTTCAAGCGCCAATTTCAATTTTGCGCGATATTCATCTCTGTATTCCTCGATCCACTTATCATAAAAATCATTTAGCAAATCCCCTTTATACATTTCTACAGCTTTTTGCCAGGTACATAAAGCTTCATTCAATTCATTATTTTCCTCTTGAACTTTTGCCTTTAAGACAAGTGTATTAAATTCCAGAACATCCACAAACACATGCACGCCGGCCTTCCATTTCAAAAAGGGAGTATTTATTTGCAAAAAGTGTTCAATTTGCGGGAATGATTTTCGTAGATGGTGCAATAATTGTCTTAAATTAGTCCTCGCCTGTTTTTTACTGGTTTCCGGCCAAAATAGCGAAGAAATGCGTTGACGCAAAATAGTTTCATCCCTATTCAAAGCCAGGTATGCCAGTAACAATTGCTCCCTGGGGGCATTTGGCTGCCGGAATTTTGATTACCTGTTTGTATCCGAAACGATCCCAATAAAGAGATATCTAGAACTTTAATAACAATTCCCCTAATCGATCCAATGGCAAGAACTGGATAATTGCTTTTGAGGCACTCTATGATTAAACTGACAAAAAATGTTTCTGGGCAAAAGCTGACATTATCCTTTCGTTAAAACGCAATAATTATGTAATTATTTCAATAACTTCCTGATTTGAACATCTCTTCCTTATTTTCAGGGATATTTTGCCTTGCAGGGAGGGACACAACCAAAGCTCCCCTCCTGGGAGAGGTTGGGGGTGGGTTTGCTTACAGATCGAAAAATAAAATAAGCCTGAACAGAAACGCGGCTCCATTCAGGCCTGGGATGTTTTCAAATCATTATTTTAAAACAATCAGCTTTTTGACCAGTGTACGATTCTTAAATTTCAAGCGGTACAGATAGACTCCACTGGCCAGCTTATCTGCACGCAGCTTTACTTTGTATGTTCCGGGCTGCTGACGTGCGTTTACCAGTTCTGCTACTTTTTGTCCTAGTACATTGAACAAAGCCAGTTCCACGTCTCCATTTTCTGGTAATTGATAAACAATGGTAGTAATTGGGTTAAAGGGATTTGGGAAATTTTGCCGGAGTGTCAGCTTTTGGGGGATCAGGTTCACGGTGTTTTCATCCTCCAGGGCCGTGATGATCATATCGTACTGGGCCTCATCAAAATAGAGCTCCCCTTCCGAATAGCCGCCTTTTAACTGTTTTACCAGCACACTATGAAAATTAAAATCCCCACTACCGCTGATGGAATCCAGAGGCACCATAACCATCTTCCAGCCGGCCCAGTTAATGGTGTCCTGCCAGACCACCAGATTTTTCTCGGCGCCATGATCAAAGATCAGCTGCAACAGGTTTCGGCTAAAATCGCCGTACACCCAGATGCCAAACAAAGAATCGGCCGAAGCTGGAATTTTTCTGCCCTCTTCATTAAATAGATGACAAACACCACCAGAATCAGCCACGAATTTGTATTCCAGTTTTCCGCTGTAAAGACCGTTTATTTTTTTGGTTCGTGTAACCTCAAACTGTGTTGCATCGGGATCTGTGCCAACCGTACCGGCCACATTATCCGGATCGAGCCATCCGAAATTGGTTTCAAAATCGTCTACGAGTTGCCCGTTGTAATAGGTTTTGGGGACCGTTCGGAAGCTGAACTGTAAGGTATCGGGCACGGGCAATTCATCCATGTCTTTCATACCCGGAAATAGTCGTAAGTAGTAACGAGTGTTCTTTTCCAATTCCGATCGCGGTTCAAAGACCAGAACGCCACGTCCCTCTTTTTCAAACACATCAAGGCCGCGCATGGCCACAGGTGTGCCGTTAGAATCGGCTAACTGAATGTTTCCAAAAACCGAATACTTATTTGGTACACCATTAAAAATTATGTAAATCTCGGGAAGCGTACTCACATCGCTCGCCCCATCTTTAGGGAAAAATTTGAGCGGAAGCAATTCATTGCGATAACGGGTCATAAACGTAAATTGTAAAGCTGAATCCAATTTCACACCATAGAAATTTTCTGCCTGCAGGCCCAGAGAAACCGTGTAGCGCGTCTTTCGTTGCAAGCTGGAATCGGGCACAAAGCTAAAGCCAGTTAAATCTTCTTCCCATTCAAAATGGCCATTGGTCGGAGGATCGATGGAAAAGGCCGCTTCCGTAGCTTCTTTGCGCATGGGAAAGTCAAAAGCGATGTAAATGGCGCTTTGAATTCGGACACTATCGATGGTCGGGCCAAAGGCAACTACCTGGGGTTTAACATGCTGGGCAGCCGTTTTAAAGCTAAAGGAATAGGGCTCAGCCAGATGCCTTCCACTCTGATTCATGGCCGAGGTATCGATATATACCTGGTAGCTGGTGTTGCGGGCTAAGGTATCGTACAAAGAAAAGACCAATTTCATGTCATCATTCTGCCAATCAAAATAACCATGGGCCGCCGGATTGATGGAGAAGGCTGCTTCTGTGCTCTCATGTTCCATAGGCTGGCTGAACTGAATTTCAATGGGGGCATGGGTTAACACCAGCGAATCCTGATCTGCCGGGACATGTTTGTACACTTCGGGCGCTTTATTAGTTGTTTTTACTAAAAAGCCATTGGCATAGGATGTTTTATTGGCGCTCACCGTCACTTGCACGGTATCGGGCAAATAATCGCCGGCATCCATAACCACAGTGTAAGTCCCGGGCGCCACATTTTCGAACATGAAAAAGCCGTTGTTGTGTTCATCGGTCACATACACGCGATTCTCTTCCAGCAATCGGACACGCGCAAAATTAAGGGCTTTCTTTTTATCATTGGGTAGGCCTGAATTGTAATTGTAACTGTAAGAGACATTCTCTGTTTTGGAACGCACAATACCAGCCACCACGCCGTCCGGCAAACTTTGCAAACCAAAATATTTAATGAAAGAACGCAAAATGACAATGGATTCATGCTTGCGATAATCGATACTCATCAATCGGAAAGAATTGGGCAGATAATCATGAAACGATCCTTCGGAGAGTGTGCCCGGCATGTTCAGGTAACGCAATACGCCAAGCCCACTGGTGCCCCACTGCGGATAAAAACTCCAGTCCCCGCGGTTATTTTCCCAGGAATAGGGCCAGTAGGTCCATTGCCGATCGGCTTTATTCATTTCATTGAACATAATGCTGCCCATACGTTTGGCATCCGGAAAAACCGGATTGTCATCATATCCACGGAATAATAAAAGCGGATAATTTGATTTGGCATCGTAGGCATTACTATGAATGGAATGGAAATAATCCACATTATGGGCGTTGGCATCCTCATCGATCTGAGAAAGAGGTAAATCGTCTTCGTCGCGATTTTGCGTTCGACTGATAAAGACGGTGGCATTGTGCTTTTTTAACAATTCCATTAAGTACAGGCCTTTGGTCAAATTGCCCTCTGATTCCCAGAAACCCGTTTCAGGAATGTAACGGTCATTGGCCGGATCATGGCCCCCGTGTCCGGGATTAATGTAAATCTTAATACCAGTAAAGTCCTGCGCCAATAGGATTGAAGCCGTTAAAAGAATTAAAAAGAGCTGTTTTATCATTTCCGTTCTCCATTATTTCTGCTTTAAAGCCGCTAAAAATAGTTGTCCTTTCAGAGAAGAAAAAACGAGCTTAGAAATGTCAGCGCCCCAATGGGGGTACATTTCTATGATATCGTCTGTTGCCGTGACCTGAATTTTGTGTCGGCCATCCGCCGAAGCAATGAAAATCTCCGAATCGGTGTATTGATGTCCATCATCATGATCTACCATGTAAGCGATCCATTTACCATCCGGAGACCAGACAGGCGCATTGGCATAGCCGATGCGGGCCAGAATTTCTCCGTTCAAATCACAAACATAGGTGGCATCTCCGGCAAAGGTAAAGACCAACCGGCTGCCATCTGGCGAGAGACGCGGCCAGAGGTAAATACCATCTCCCAGGGGCTTTAATGCTCTTTTGGCTCCTCCTTCCACCAGAATTATCGTTCTGTTCTGGATGAACACAGCCTTTTCAACCGCATTCTGCGCTTTATTGATTTGAGGAAGAACAGCCCTGGCCACAGGTTGATTGTTTTTCAGGTACACCACGTTGGCATTGACCAGGCGCGGCGGACTTAATTCACGCTGATCTTTCTCCAGAATGACCACCGATTTGTCTTTGAGATTCTGTACTTTTAAAGCGTAAAATTTTCGGCCTTTCTGAAAATCGAATGGCCGATAGGCCACCAACTGCCCGTCCTGTGAAATCTGATATTCATAACCGGCGCCGATGTCCGTGTTCAGCGTCTCGATGTTGGCCGATTTAAGATCGAGCATAAACAAACCGACAAATTTCGGGCCTGTAAAAATCACCTTTTCACCATCGGGCGTTATTTTTGGAAAAAAGAAAGCCCCTTGTTGCGGAGTGGTCAACGTTTCTATTTTTTCAACTTTCAGAGTATTTTGCGCCAGAAGTGAAACCATCCAGCTCAAGGTAAAAATACTAATCCATTTCACACGTTTCATTGCGTTTCCTCTTATTTAATGAGAATCATTTTTCTGCTTTGTACAAAATTTCCGGCCTGCAAGCGGTAAATGTACACACCGGCTGCCAGATCCTGTGCATTAAATGTTATTCGATGCCGTCCGGCCTGTTGTTCCCGATTAACCAGAGTGCGCACCTTTTGCCCCAGGACATTGTAAATGGTCAGGGTAACCTGTTCAGCACGCGGCAAAACATATTCGATGTTCGTTGTCGGGTTAAATGGATTGGGATAATTTTGTTTTAATTCGAACGCTTTTGGGACGGCAAACAGATCGGCCAGATAGGTAGAAGTGATGGTTCGGAACATAAAGGTTTCCGACCAATCGCTCTCACCATAGTCATTGATGGCTTTGACGCGCCAGTAATACCATTTTCTTGAAAAGGGTTCCAAATTGTGAACGTTCACAAAGGTGTCGCTCACCACGGTATCCAGGGTCATCAATTCCTGCACAAATGTGGAAGCCTGCGAAAGCTGAAGGCGGTAGCTGGTGGCCACATCGTTTTTGTACCAGCTTAGGACCGTGTCTAAAGGCACATCGCTTTCGCCATCCGAAGGGCTGGCCAGAAGCGGGGGCAAAGGAAAGGCCGTGGTAAACTGGAACGCTTCCGAAAAATCACTTTGACCGGCAGGATTTTGGGCAGCCAGATGCCAGTAATATTGGGTCTGGCCTTGCAGGTTACTGATGATTAAAGAATCGTTGACCAGGGCATCGGCCTGATACACTACCTGCTGAAACATACTGTCCAGGGCAATTTCCAGATAGAAGGACGAAGCTCCGTTACTGATTCCCCAGTTGAACAGAATCGTGTCCGGTTGAAATTGGTCGCCATTCAGGGGATAGGCCAATAGAGGCCGTTCGGGCGGCACCATGCGCACCAGCGGGCTCAATGTACTTTCATTATTGTTACGATCCAGAGCGGTTAGGGCAAAGTACAGTTCTGGTTTGGTTTCTGTGCCGGCTTCCGGTATGTACTCGCGACCGCCGATCAGGCGGTAAATATCCGCGCTCTCTTCCGGCGCCTGATTGTCGCCAGGGGGGTGTTCTAATTTGTAAATGACAAAACGCACCACACTGTCTGCACCGCTGGCCGGCGTTGTTTGCCATTGAAAGCGAAACACTTCGTCGCTGGCCGGTTGACTGAATTCGAAAGCAATGGGCGCTTCAGGGGCGGTTACGTCTTTCCAGTCCATTACCGGCGGCAAAGCCGGAAAGCGGTAATAATCATTTTTAACCTTATAGGCAAAATCCAGTGTGTTGTAGCCAAAATGCTTGGCGCTAAAATAGACATCACCCTGCGCCTTGTTGTTTTTTCGCACTAAATTCAACTGATTGGGCAATTCATAAACAGAAAAGCTGCTGCCGAAAATGTGGCCCGGGTACAGGTGCCGTCCCCTGGCAGCCAGTTGATCGGCCCACCAGGTCAGTAATTTGCTAAAATCCTGATTGCCGCCAATTTTCCAATACATTTGAGGCGTTAAATAATCCATGGAACCGTCATCTAACCAGGCCAACGGATCACAGTAAATCACGCTGTAGGCATCCATGCCAATAATGCCGGACGGTACGCCATTTTTGTAGATGCCAAAAGGACTTACGCCAAATTTAACCCACGGTTTAACGGCCTGAATGCTGTCGTGCACCATTTTCATCAAAAGATTGATGTTCTCGCGCCGCCAATCGTTGATATTGTTATCCGAGGCATCGCCATGTTTGTAGGTTTTGTACGTCTGGTAATCTTTATTGGTATTGGAAATTTGATTGGGCGGGTAAGGGTAAAAGTAGTCGTCAAAGTGTACGCCGTCCACATCGTACCGATTGACCACGTCCATGATGACATTGGTAATGTATTGTCGAACCTCAGGAATGCCGGGATTTAAAATACGCAGCTTAGAATCCGTTTCTGTGAAACTTAAGATCCACTCTGGATGTTGCTTTACCACATGATTGGAGGCCAGGGAATAGGCGCCAATCGTTTTTTCAGCGCGGAAAGGATTGAACCAGGCGTGCAGCTCCATGCCCCGTTTATGGGCCTCTTCGATGGCAAACTGTAAAGGGTCGTAATAAGGATCCGGCGCCCGACCCTGTCGGCCGGTCAGCCAATAGGACCATGGTTCGTAATTGGATTGGTACAGGGCGTCACATTCCGGCCTGATTTGCAAAATTACGGCGTTAAGGCCGCTCTCCTGTAGTTCATCCAGCATGGCCATCAAATCATTTTTTTGTTTGGTAGGGCTTTGTCCTGTTCCAGTAGGCCAATCGATATTAGCTACCGAGGCGATCCAGGCTGCCCTGAATTCGCGTTTTGGGGGCGTGCTTAAACCAAACACACACTGGAAGAGTAAAACCACAGCTAAACTCATAAGGGCTAAATATTTCAAAAATACGCTCCTGTTCTTTGATTGTTTAAATAGATCTACTATTAATAGCAATTTACAGCTCTTTTTAAATTTTTCATTGCACTGGCTCACAAAGATTTTCTGCTTCAATCCTTTTTACAACGATTCAAGGAGAAAATCTTCATATGAAGTAAAAGAACGGAATGATATTAAAAAGGCATCCCGCCTTGGCGGGATGCCTGAATAACTAAGGCCGATAAATTCGAATTGTTATTTCAGCAAGGTCATCTTCTTGCTCAATTTCACATCACCAGCTTTCAGCATGTAAATGTACACACCAGAAGCCAGGTTAGAAGCATCAAAAGTCACCGTTTTGTAACCGGCACTCAGGTTTTCATTAACCAGAGTAACTACCTTCTGGCCCAGCATATTGTAAACGGTCAATTCTACTTTTTCTGCCTTTGGCAGATAGAATTTAATGTTCGTAACCGGGTTGAAGGGGTTCGGGTAGTTCTGTTCCAGCTTGTAGCCAGAAACCACCTTATTGTCTCTTTCGATGGCCGTCGGAATATCGATCTCATATTTGTAAACCACGCCGCCATTCCAGTTCGCTACGTAGCAGGTTCTGCCATCACTGGCCAGAGAAGCGCCACGCGGACCGGTGTAACCACTTGCACCCGGATCTGGCATCCAGACATACCCGTAGGTCATATTATCAAAGTTCAACATCACAAGCGCATTGTCTAACTGATCGGGCCCGCCGCCACCATAGCTGTTATCCTGGGATACCCAGAATGTCTGATCGCCGCCAAAACGATCCAGAGTCACCGATTGCGTGGTCAGCATCGGAGCGCCCTGGTTGTCTTTGTAAATACTGTCCACAACCGGATAATTCACAAAATCCGTTGTTTCGTAAACATACAATTTGTGCACACCGGCATCCAGATTACCAGGGATGATCTTGGTACCATCTGCGCTGACCTCCATACCGCGGGCATATCCACCGGCCAGCGGATCCAGGGTAATGGCCTGCGTAAATTCAAATGTGGTAGGATCAATGACATTGACCGGCGTAACGCCAACAACATAACCAATATAGATGTAGCCTTCATTATCCACAGCTGGTTTTAACGGCGATTTTGATCCACCAGCATTCGGCGGAATATAGGCGTAATCCAGTACAGAACCATCGGTCGGGTTCAATTTAACTACAATGCCGGTTTGGGCATAAATGATATTTCCATCTGGATCTTTAGCCAGACCACGGCACCAGGCCAGATAAACCGTTGTGTCATTGCCCGATGGGGCTTTGATCATGATGGAGTCCACACGGAATTGCTCAACGCCATCCGGATTGTAAACCACCACAGCATCAGCGCCCCAGCTACCAACCCAGACATTATCGTTGTTATCTACAACAACACCGTGATTAGCGCCAAGTGTATCGCCAAACGTTCCATGATAGGTGTAATTGATTTCCACTTTTTGCCAGGGGCCAACTTCTACCGTGCCATTGTAATCCAGTACTACAATCGGCATCGGGCCTTCGCCAAACAGGCCGCCAGCCGGTACACTGGAGGTGTAAAGCACTTCCAGGCTCGGTTCGTCATCTACGTTAGCCAGGCCCAAAATGCCCCAACGTCCGCCATCGGCATAGTTGGAATCAATCACTTCTACAGTCCAGTTAGCCGGATCATCAACCTGATCCTGGGCGCCCTGATACTCAACGCGGAAAATGGCTGCATTCGGGGTAGCGCTACGTGAACCGAATACATAATCCAGTTTCCCATCCAGATCGATATCGCCAATTGCGCCGCCATAAACGCCGTAGCTGCTCATCCATGGAGAAAGATCAACGACTTTGCTACCAACCAGTGAATCGCCATCAGCATCGTAGTGATAGACCCAGATGCCATGGCCGCCTTCAACAGTAGTGTACCAGGTGCCGACCAGAATTTCTTCTTCGGCATTGCCGTCAATATCCACCACCTGCGCGCTCTTCCAGGAACCTGCGCCCTTTAATACAGACGTTTGCGGTGTGAGTAATTCCCACTGCGAGGTTTCGCTGTTCCAGCGTACACGATCGCAGCGCGTTTCATCAAACAGGTAAATGGTGTTTCCTAAAACAGCCAGATCCCATTTGTTCTCAGCGCCGGTTAAACCGAGGTCCAATCCATTGGCTTCAACGGTCCAGGTTTCAGAACCGTCGCCATTGTCCGGAATATTATCCACAGACATAACGCCAAAATACCAGCCACTGGATGAGGCCTTACGATCAGCGAAAATGAGTTCCTGCTGTCCGTCATCGTCAATGTCTTTAAGTACAAAACGGAAAGGACGCAAGTTTACATTGTCTTCGGTGGTGATGGTAGATGTAGAATTGGGCAGATAGTTGCCGCTTCCATCAGGCACACCCATCACATCGGTGCCGTCGCCTGCAGATTCATAGACCAGTAGACGCGGAGGATTGGGATTGTTGGTTGCATCCGTCCAGTTTACTGGACCGATGAAGATTTCACCTTTACCGTCGCCGTCAATATCGCCATAGGTCATTGCCGGCCAGGTGTTTTGTTTCCATACATCATAAGTTGCTTTCCAAACCACTTCCCATGCCGTACCGTTAAATTCGTACTTGTAAACGCGAACCAGCATTTCATTGTCGGCATCGTTCCAGTTGTGGTTTACGACAAACACATCCGTGCGTCCGTCACCATCAAAATCCATCCCGGTGACCATATTTCCCAGACCACCGGTATTCAGGTCCGCATCCGGAACGGGAATTTCTTTGTTCGGATCGCGAGTAAAGTCCTGAGCAAATAGATTGCCCAAAACCATGAACATAGTAAAAATTACTACAAATGCGACTTTAGTAAGTTTGCCACTCATAAAGCCCTCCTCAAAATAGATTGAACTTTAGTTAACTTTTCTTTGGATTTTACTCTTTGTTCTTCGTTTATAACACCCCCTTTCTTGATTTACCTTGTAGTTTTTAAAGAATTATTGTCTTCCAAAATACGGCGCACCTGTTTTACCAACATCAATACGTAGAATGTTAGAGTCGCTTTCGCCATAGTTGGTTTGCGCAGCAAAAATGATATTGCCGAACCAGGATAGAGAAAGAAGCTTTGGTTTAATCAAGCCTGGATATTGCACATCGTACGTTCTGGTTGTCATATCGTAGATGACCAAAGGATCCGGACTCATATCGGTTGCCAGGTACATCTTGCCATCGGCCGAAAACGTAATCCCTTTAATATCGACCAGGCTGCCATCCTCTTTAGTCAACCAGCTATCTGTAGCAGCATCCAGAATGACCTCCTCAGCTCCCAGGCTGCCATCGGCATTAAGCGCGTAACGCCAGACTTTTTCTTCTTTTTTAGCCAGATTTTGCCCGGCAAGATAGATGTAGGTCGTCCCGCCTTCTTCATAAACACGAACCGATTGCAGGAATAGGGAAAAAGTACCCAGAGATTCCTGGGATTGATCCGGTTTCACTTTAACCAGTTCTGTTTGAGCCGCCACCCACAAATTACCATCCTGATCAAAATCAATATCAAATGGAGCGCGCCTTAAACTGACATAGGTCTCCTGCAGACTGCTGTCTGCCAGGTCGATGGTGGCCACTTCTTTTATGCGGCCTAAAGAGTACGCCACATAGAGTTTGTTGTTAGGCCCAACCTTCATGGCATTGGCCTTTAAATAGGGCGTGTTATCGACCCAAATGGATGGCTCGCCATCTTTATTAATCTTTAAGATCTGGCCAAATGGAGGATTGGTTTCCACCTTGGTAGAAGCATAGACATTACCCCGGGCATCAACCGCCACCGCATAGGCAATATGCTTTTGCTTAAAGTCGTCCATACGCCCAAACGTGGTGTCCACTGCAGCCTTTAACTTGTAATAGACCGGTTCGCTGAACTTATCCGAACCGCGCACGGCGATTTTTACCTTAATCGAATCCCCGATATAAGCAGGCGAAGCAATGGTAATTTTGGTATCGGTCATATCCAGAATATCGGCCATCACCTTATCAAAATACAGCTGGTTGTATTCTTCGTACGGTTCTTTGGGCATAAAATATTTTCCAAACACGTCAATGGTTCCCACGCCGGCATAGGCACTGTCTGGTGGATCAAGACGTTCAATAACTGGTTGAGGCCCGCTCACATAGTTAGGGTCGTACAAACTGGGCTCAGGTTCTTTTTTGCAACCAGCAAACATTATAAAAATCAACACACTCAACGAAAGCAGAGTTATTGAAACATTTTTCATCCTAAACTCCCTTAATGAAATTTGTTTCTTGTTACCAGGAAAACTTTAACGAAAAACGCTGTACGTTATTAAAAACGCCAAACGGCACGTACGCGTAATCAAATGAAAATTTGTAAAGATTTAAACCAATGCCATACGTCAGGTTCCGTTCGTCCACATTGGAATAATACCCCAGACGCAAAGCAAACATTTTCTTGAAATGGTATTCCAGACCGGTTTTAACGTATTCCGGATACGAACGGGGATGCACGGCATCCACTGTAAGCAAAAGATTTTGTAAAGCGGCCATACGCATTGTTTCCGGCAATAATTGCATGACATGCGCAGAAAATCCAATACTGAAGACCAGCGGCAATTGAAACTCTTCTTGCGAAAATTTTATCTCCTGTGAAAAATTACGTACAGACATTCCAAAAACCAGGCTGCGAAAGCCAGTCCGATAAAAAGTTCCAAAATCAAAAGCCAGCACCGAAGCTTCCTGCTCGGAAGTTTGGACTTCTGAAGACGAAACCGAATAGCCGTCGATTACCGGCCCAAGATATTGAGAGGCATATTTCATCTGGGCTCCGATGCTAAATTTATCGGTAAGCGCTTTGGCATATCCAAGACCAATACTGAAGGCATAGGGATTGATGATACCGGTTTCCAGAAAACCCTGTTCATTATTGGCCACAATCGTTCCTTCCACATCGCCATAATCGACCATTAACAAAGAGAGACCAATAACCCCAAATTGTCCACTGGACGGTTTAAAAGCTACGCTCAAAGCATTGTGCTGAATCCCCGCAATCCACTTATTTTGCGTAATGGCCAGGTCAAAATGGGGAGCCATACTGGCCATCATGGCCGGATTATCCCACAAGGCCGAAGAATTGTTCTCAACGGTGGTCATGGCATTGGCCAGGGCCGCCGATCTGGCATCGGGGATAACACTTAAGAACTGAAAACCAGTCTGAGCTAACTTTTTCTGGGCCCAGATTGGTTGAATCAAAGAAACAACAAAAATTAATGCGATTATCTTCTTCACATTCATCTCTTCCTCACACGATTAGCGAATAACAATCAACTTTTTAGTGATTGAATCACCTTTCTTAAAGAGCAATTCCCCGCTCTCTTTATCATAAATATCTTCAGAAACTTCAAAATAAACCAGGTAAATCCCACTGACAATGACCTGCCGGTAGTCGGTAATAGAATTCCAGGCTTCATCGCCACTACCGTCATTATGATCAATGGTAGCGATCAAATCGCCACGTTCGGTGTAAATTTTGATCATGCACTTGCCCGGAATATTGTAGAACATGATCTTATCATATTCTTTAGGAAATTGCATTTCCCGCGCGCTGGCTTTAATGTAATAAGGATTAGGAACAATGCGTATCTGGCTTAATGACGTACCGGATTGTCTTTTCAAATAAGCGGGTTCCGTGGTACGCGTGTAATACTTACTGCTGTGTAAACTGCCATGCGGATTGGCGTCAGTCTGGTTATTGGAACCATCGTTAAAAGACACAATGTAGTAATAATACGAATACCCACGAACGGCTGAAACATCATTAAAGCTGTGTACAATTTCCGGATTTTTCGTACCCTTACCGCAGGCAAATATTTCCTGAAAAACCGTGTCTGGCTTGCCAACAGCACGATAAATGCGGTAACCGGCAAAATCGGCATCCCCTTCAGACGGACTGGCAGCCCACTTTAATTTAATCAGGTCTCCACCGGATTCTACCTCAAACACGGGCGGTGGCAGCGGAGGTTGCGGGATTTCATAGTTCATGTCATAATTGCGTTTAGCGCGGCTAAAGGTGAGCATGATGGAATCTTTACCGGTGTAAACCCATTCATTTTTAAATACATCTTTATCATCCGTTGTAGTGCCATCGGGCAATTCAAAGGGGCCTTTGTCCCCAGGATTATCATAGGCTTTTTTCCAGCGTCGGCCTATCAGTTCACACATTTGCCTGCTCAGACCACTGACACCTTCGGCTTCCACAATGGTAATACTATCGCCTGGAGCTAGATCCCAGGGGCCGTAAGCCACCCAGATGTTGGTGCCGCCGGCGTCGTTGTGTACCGTGTAGGGTACCGGATTGGATTCCATGTATTTTTCATCAAATCGCTCATCACCGCCCAGGCCCAGATAGGGAGAACCGCTAAGAATGGTATTGTAAGTTTGAATCATTTGCGGTTCGTTTGGTTTTGAGATGCCCTGAATATCAGGCCGTTTGTCTCCGGCATGCCAGCCCAGGATGACCGGCTGGTTGGGATCGTCGCTGTGATCGTTGGGGCCTTTGTCCACGTGCAAAATAGCTACGCCGGCGTGATGCGGCGCTTTTAACCTACCGGTTCCGGTGTAATCCGGAGCGCCAATATTGTCGATCACGGTATTGACATCGCCCTGTCCGGCCCATTGAAAACCGCAGCGAATCCAATCCACAATCGGATTGTTCAGCGTAATTTTTTCGTTGGCATGAGCCGCATAATCTTCGCCACGACGCGTTGTCCAGCTAAATTTGCCCCATTGTTGAGGCCCGCCAATAACCGTTGCCCCCTCGCGGCAAACGCTGTAACGCGTTCCCCAGGCAACACGCACGCCTTTCAATGTCTGATTGGGTAACTCAATTTCATCATCGTAGTCGGTGTTTCCTGTATTTACAAAGGTAAATATCTTAATGTAGTAATTGTCGTGATACTGCTGACTAAAAGCATAAATCGTACGTTTTAAGGTAAGTCCCATGGTTGTGTTGACCACATTCTTAATAATGCGATCGGGAACGATATTGGGATTGATCTCATCAATATCATCCAGATAGGGAGCCGTGAGATTGTTGCCATCGACAAACACGTAAGGCGGTTCAAATTTGGCAATCTGTTTCAGTTCCATAGGGAAAAGCGATTCATCCACAAAACCGGCCGCAAAATAGATCACATATTTTTCGAAAGATGTACCCAGTTCATCTTTAAAATTTTCACAACCAATCCAGAAACGTTTAATGACCGAATTGTCCTGCATGGGATATTCGGCCGGCCAGCGCAATCCTTCATAATAACGATTGTTCCAGGCGCGTTCAGAGCCATAGGCTGAAAAATGACTTTGTAAAGAGCCAATACGGATGTAACGTTTTTCAGTTGACTGCACCTGCGCACTTAATACCCTAATGCCCAGAAACAGTAAACTTACGGCGATCGTTAATCTTCTTATCATATACTGCTTTTTCATTTTATTTAACAAATCCCAGGTTTAAGTTTAATTTAATTCCCCAGAAAATATCTCTCGGATTTAAAAAGGTTAAAGCCTTAATATTTGGCATATCGATGTACGATTTTTTCTTAATGCGTTCCTTGTTCCGAGCAGAAATCTCCGGATCATTATTCGGATTTGGTTCCAGAGGATCGTAAGCCACGCCCACCGGACGATAATCGCCTATGCGATCATTGCCCTTTTCGTCTCCGGTTTCCCAGGAGAAACGCAACGAGTTCATATAGTCAATAAAATCGTGATTATCGGAAAAACCGGCATAGCTCATGTATTTAAAGTTGAACACATTACGCACATCCATAAAGAATTGTAAGTCAAAAGAGTGATTTCCGGTCCTTACGGTAAATTTTTTAGAGAATCTTAAATCGACATTGTAGTAATCTCGCCATTGCGTATTGTACAGAACACCCGGTTTATTGTAAGGATTGAAGGTGTAGTAGCTTCCTTCGCGATACACGGCCAGGATGTTCAAATCAAAATCGGAAAGCAACCCCATGCCGCCCAGTTTGGGGCCAAAATCGGAAGGCGTTCTGAAACTAAGGTCCACCCGCGCATAAGGTTGAGGACGGGGCTTGGATTGATAGGGATTCTCGCGCAAATATTGCCGTTGCTCGTTTGGATCTTCGTAATACCGTAAATAGCCAAAATACCCGGACGTATTAACGTCGTACGTATAGTTGACAAAACCGGTAACCCATTTTCCGTAACGTTTGGTCAAGGTAAATTCCACACCGCGAATATCTTCGTAGTTTAAATCGGACATCTTGTAATAGCTCACCGTACCGTTGATGTTCCGGTAATAAACCCAACTGGGCTGGTTGCTAATGTCTTTGTAATATCCGGCTATTTTCAAAAGGAACATATTGAACAGATTGTGTTCATAGCCAAGCTCGTAGGCTACCGTTTTTTCAAAACGCAATTCAGGATTCCCCAAATAGGTCACCAATCCATTGGATTCTCTTTGTAAGCGGAACCGATAGGACGAAGCGGGTTCGGTTCTGAAATGTCCG
This sequence comes from Caldithrix sp., assembly GCF_056497305.1. Classification (NCBI taxonomy): domain Bacteria; kingdom Pseudomonadati; phylum Calditrichota; class Calditrichia; order Calditrichales; family Calditrichaceae; genus Caldithrix; species Caldithrix sp. Next base: position 18,819 of record NZ_JBSMDE010000031.1, read on the forward strand.
TAATTGAAATACAGTTTGGCATTTTCGGAAATGGGATGCGAAATTCCTAACCTTGGGCTGATGGCAACTTGCGGTTTGGCTTTTTTACGTGGCACTTGCTCTTCAATCAAATTGCCATAACCTGCTTTTAAATAGGGATCGTAAGGCCCCAGTTCATACCAATCTACATCGGGATCAGAATAATCCAGTCGCACACCGAGATTGGCGATGAAACCTTCATATTCCAATTTGTCCTGCAGATACATGCCCAGGCGGTAAGGTTTCACTTTGTAAATCATGCTGCGCGTCCAGGTGCTCATACTGGGACTATAGGTGCCCGAATTGATATCGTAAATATTGTAAACAAAGCGCAATCCGGTTTTTATCTGATTTTTACTATTCACCTGGCTGGTTAAATTAAAATCGAAAGAGTAGGTAGAAATGACGCTGCGGTCACGCCCCAAATTCATCCAGCCGCCGATGCTGGTCCCATCGATGCCGGCCACCGCATACCCCCAGTAACCATAAGGCGCTTCATCGGTAAAGTAGCCGGGTACTGGTTCATATTTTTTACTGGTATCGCGCAAAGCCATCTGAAAAGTTTTGTAGCGGCTCACTTTGTACTGAAAACTGGCATCGTAAAAGGTGCGCGAAGATAAGGCATGAGTCATTTTTGCGCCAATCAAGGTACGATAAATATCTCCCGGGCTGAAATAACCGGGCATGTACAGGATGCTGGCACCGGTGGAACTACTCAGCAAGTCAGCCACCTCGGATTGGGAACGAAGCAGTCGGCCTGTAGGCGTGGTTGTCCATTGATATGGCGAAACCGAGAATACTTCGCCATACATGCCTGTTAAAATGACCTTGATACTGCTGGTTGGATTGAAAGTGTATTTTAACTGTGTCTGTTGCTCATTGTAGCCACTGCGTGACAGCGGGAAAACGAACATTTCTTTGGTTTTGTAAAAGGTCAGATGGAATTTGGATTTGAATTTATTGCGCCATTCCGGCACCAGGCCCATGATCGGGTCTGGCCCATTGAGAGACATATCGATCACGTAATCCGGTTCGTGAATTTCGCCCTGGCGTCGCCGTTGCCATTCGAACAAACGCATAGCCCCATCTGGGGTTAAATCATTTGAAGGGTCGTTATCCTGCAAGGTTGCAAAGGAGATAGCGTTCCAGCCCTGGAATTTGGGATATTGTCGCTGCGTGTAATCGTCCCAGGCCCCATTGTTGGTACCGGTCCACATGACAGCCGGATCAAAATAGGGCCGATTGAAGTAGGAATCGCGGCTGTAAAGAGAAGGGCCAAAATGTTTTTTAGGCTGACCTAAAAAGGAGATGTCTCGCAAACTGCTGAAAATACTTAAATTGTAACGATCCGTGCTCCCTTCCTTGGTCACCACATTAACCAGGCCGGCCCGCAAATCGCCATATTCTGCATTAAACCCACCGGTCTGAACCTGAATCTCTTTGATGGCTGTAATACTGTTGAAGGAATAGGGCATGTTGGATCGTTCATCGTTCATGGATAGACCATCTACCATATAGAGCACCTGGCGCGGACTGCTGCCCCGAACAATGATGCCATCGGCGCTGGATTCAATTCCGGCCTGTAATACCAGAGCCTGATTGACACTGGTGATCGGTAAATTTTCGATGGCTTTGGCTTCAAGATTTAACTGGCTATTGGAAATGTCTTTTACTACGATGGGGCGACTGGCCTCCACAACCACGGTTTCTGTTTCAAGCACCTGCTCTTTTAATTTAATGTTCAGCTTGGTGGTCAAATCGATTCTAACCACCACGTTTTTAATTTCTACAGGCGTATAGCCAACATAGGCCGCTTTTACCGTGTAGGTACCAGGTGGTACATTCAAAATCACGAAATAGCCATCTGCGTCACTGGCCGCACCAATGGTTTGATTACCAATTTCAACATAAACATTGGCACCAGGCAGTGGTTCCCCGGTATTAGCGTCTGTGATCAGGCCACTGATTTTACCGGTAGTGCCGGCCCAAATCATGGCGCTGCTCAACAGCAGGCTAATCAGTATTTTTGTCATCTTTACCATAGCACTTCTTATGTTTTATGTTCAAAACGAAACGTTAAAAGAAAATCTGTGAACATTGTTAAAAATGCCAAACGGCGTATATGAATAATCGAGAGCTACATTCATCCCAGAAACGGTTGGCGTAAAGCCTACACCAAAACTCATGCCCTGTTCATCCGTAGGGGTGGTGTACCCCATACGCAGGGCCAGCGTCTTCCTTAACACATATTCAACTCCCATATCCAGCTGCTCAGGATAATCGCGGGGATGGGTGGCATCAATGGAAACAAGCAGGCGATGATCTTCTGGATTTACCTGCATCCAATCCAGCACATTCATGGAAACCCCCATCTCAAAATTGAGAGGCAATTGAAAAGATTCTTCAATGTATTCGATCTCTTGCGAAAAGTTACGAATATTCATACCAAAAATCAGGCTTTTAAAACCAGTTTTGTACAAAATACCAAAGTCAAAGGCCAGAACGCCGACATTAAATTTCTCTGTCTGCTGGAACTCATCCGCACCAAAACTGACCACACCACCGCCCAGATCCTGAAAAGCGTATTTGATCTGCCCGCCAACCGAAAATTTATTGGTCAGCGCTTTGGCATAGCCAATACCAACCGCATAGGCAAAGGGAGAGAATTCGCCCACATCCAGATACCCTTTTTCGTTGTTGGCCAGGATCGTGCTCTGCATGGTGCCATAATCAACGCTCAAAAAACTGAGGCCGAACACACCCAACGCGCCATTCATGGGCCGATAAGCAACCGAACCGTACAGATAGCCGATATCGGCAATCCATTTTACTTGGCCCAACGAAAGATCAAACGTGTATGGCATACGCGACATGGAAGCAGGATTATAAAACAGAGCGGTCGATTTACTTTCCAGGGAAGTCAGAGCACCGCTTAATGCGCTGGAACGGGCATCAACCGATATGCTCAAAAACTTGAACCCCGATTGCGCCAGCTTTTGATTTCCTGCCATGCCGGGACTCTCAAATAGTACTGTAAGGAAAGAAGCGATCAATAGTATTTTTAGGATCGTTCTCATTATGCTACCCATTCTTTAAATTAACGGATTATTACAAATTTGATTGTTTTACGATCTCCTTTTTTGAAAAGGAGTTTGCCATCAGGGCCGGGAATATTTTGCGTTACTTCAATGACGGCAATGTAAACCCCACTGACCACAACCTGATTGGATGAAGTGGTCGCAAACCAGTACTCATCCCCACTGCCATCATTGTGTTCAATGGTTTTGATCAGTTCACCCGTTTCGGTGTAAATCTTAATCCGACACTGTCCCGGAATATCAAAAAAGGCCAATTTATCAGATTCCCTTCCGCCGATGTAGCGTAAACGCCCTTCGCTGGAAGAGATGATAAACGGATTGGGCACCACGCGAATTTGATCCAGGCTGGTACCCTGCGGACGTTTGAGGAATACCGGATCGTAGGTTTGGGTCCAGTAACGGCTACTGGAAAGGCCATTTTCGCCGACCGACTGAATGTAGTAATAGTAAGCCACGCCACGAACCGGGCTCAAATCATCAAAATTACGCGCCGATTTGTCCAGCTCGGCAATTAGAGCCGGTTGTTGCAGGGGATTATTGTACTCCCCGCGCATGCGATAGATGCGAAAGCCCTTTAAGTTTTCTTCATCAAAGACTTCCCAGTTTAGCTTAATGCGATCACCGCCGCCGACTACATTAAACACTTTGGGCGGTTTTGGCGGACGAGCTATCTGATAATCGGATAGGTAATTGTCAATGGCATTTCTGAATGTTTTAAACAAAGAATCCTTACCAGTCAATACCCATTTGTTTTTGGTCTTATCGTCAATCAAACCACGTTTGTATTGCTTTCCGATTTCGGTAGCCACGGGGGTACTCAAACCGTTGACCGCTTCAACAATAATGATGTGAATGCTTTCGCCCGGACCGATGGTGTAAGGTCCATAGCCGGCCCCGGCCGAAAAACCGCCTGGCTTTCCGGAGCGCGGAGCCCCGACGTCAATATTGGCGCCCGTCTTCTGCGTCTCAAACTTTCCGCTAGGGACAACAGCCCAGGCATGACGTGGATTCATGTGTCCATATTCGGCCCATTTATACCGTTTTTGCATTTCTTGTACGTTGTAAGGATCGCTATTGGGCCCGGTCTCTGGCAGGTCAGAACCGTACCAACCGGTCGTTCTTGGTTGTTCCGGATCATCCGACTTATCGGTGGTAGATTTATCGGCATGCAGGGTTAAAGCGCCAATGAACTGCGGAGCGCCCAGTCGCCCAACGGTATCGTAATCGGCCACATAAGGCGCAAAAGGACGCCAGATAGGACCGCCAATATTATCGTAGCTCACAACCTTGTCCTGGAAATAACCATGCCAGGCCCATACCGCACGCAATTTTTTACCTTTGTATTCCCGGTATTCCTGAGGTACACCATACTGATCATCCAGACCATCGCCAACCCAGTCATGCATGGTGTTCATACCCCAACCTGATCCATTGCCAATAATGTAGCGCGTCTGAAAACACGGAGCCCAGCGATATTGATAGAAAAACCAGACATCCTGCAAGGTATTATTGGGCAATTCTATCTCCGGGTCATTGTCGATATTACCTGTATTGGTAAAGGTGTAATCCATGATCATGTAATTGTCGTGCCCGGGCACGCTAAATTGCATAATCTTACGTTCCATCGTCAGGCCCAGAAGCGTATTGGTCACATTGACCACCATCATGTCCGGATCGATGCTGGGATCGATGCGATCCACCTGAATATTCTTTTCATAAGTGAGAATGCCATCGACAAATACTGTGGGTCTTACAAATTTGGAAACCAGTTCCAGTTTTTGCGGATAGAACTCGCCAAATCCCTTGGAACGCGGTCCGACGGTCACCAGCTTATATTCATAAAAATCGCCCCGTTCGTCCGTAAAGTTTTTACAACCGATCCAGAAGCCTTTAGCAGCCTGAATATCCTGATAGGGCAAAATAGCTGGCCATTGGGCGCCATCCTGCTGATTGGCAGAAGAGGAACGGCCGACTTCGATTTCGCAGCCCATTTCCGAAAACCAGTTATGGAAAGAACCGGCCGCTAACCATCTATATTCCTGGGCAAATAACAGGTTTGGCAGAACTAAAACACTTAATAGCCATTGCCATAAAATCTTTCTACGATTCATAAGATTCCCCAGTCGCATTATTTAAACAAATTAATGTTGATTTCCACCGAACCGCCCGGAAAGGTTTCGCTATTATTTTCCAGAGAATATTTTACGCCGGGCTGAGCGTTTTGTGGAATTTGTCCTTTGAATATGATTAATTTAAATGGCGGATATTCCTCTTTCTTCCCGTCTCCGTCCGCATCGTATTTGATGGTTGGCGGAATAATTTCCACATAAACCTCTGCTCCGCGAATATCCAGGTCCAGATTACCGCCGGTTTCCGGATCTTTCAGGAAATTTTCGCCCGGGAAATCATAACTGGGATCACCGTAAAGATTTGAATCATCCGGCTTTTCAGGATTGGTAAAAGTCCCCATGTCGTAGCGTTTACCATCTTTTACAATGTAGCTGGAATACTTCCACAATTTGGTAAAATCGCTTTTTTGCGAAAGAGCGCTGATATCGGGCAATTGCAGTCCGGGCTCTAAAAGCGAATCCCCTTTCACAAACCAGATGCCCACAATTTTATCTGAATTTTCAGCTTTTACGACCTGGAAGGTGTCGGTAGCAGCCGCTGCATCAAATTTTAGCAGGAAATCGTCGCCCACCGAAAACGTGGCCTGATTTGCTTTAAGCTTGGCCGCCAGTACGGAATAGAGGCTGGGCGTACTTAAAGTATCTTCCGTCTCCATCGTAATTAACAGGGTATGCATCTTTTGTAAAACGCCCATATTCAAATCATATTCCATATCAATCAAATCCCCGTCGCCATTGACTTCAAAGGAGTCGATAGGGGTGTACAGTTCAATTTTGGCGCTGTCGTAAACGGCCCACATCACATAGCGGGCATTTGGCGCGGGCGTCTGCAGCCCTTGTAGATTGACCTTCAACAGGGATTGTTGCTCTTCCGGACTTAACAGATCATTCTTTTGACAGGCAAAAATCAAAACCAGAATGATCAATAAGGCCACTATTTTGCTGAAAAAACCTAACCGATTCATCAATTTAGTTTCCTCTTTTTTTTATAACTCAAATGAAAAACGAATTCCAAAGAACACATCTCTTGGATTTAGAAAAGTAAGGAATTCCTGATTGGGCATATCGATGTACGCCTTGTTCTTCAACACCCAATCTGTGTATTTTTTATCCTGAACATAGGCGCCCTGATCGGCATCGTACTTGTAGTATTTACCGCCATCTTTCAGATAGTACAAGTAATTAGGATTACCTTGCTGAGGGAGAAAATCCATTGAATCGTAAACTTCAATCGGAACAAACTTAATACCAGGACGGCGATAAACACCAGGCCGATCATTGCCCGGAATATTGTAATAACCGAACTGCTCTACTCCTTCGGTGGAAGCGGGCAGGTGCAACGATTTCATGTAATCGCGTTTGTCCTGTCCATCCACAAAACCGTAGTCGGTCATATATTTGTAGTTGAACAAATTATTGATATCAACAAAAAATTCCAGGTTGCCCAAATTTTTAATCTTAAAGTTTTTACTAATACGCAAATCAAAATTCAGATAATCCACCCATTGCAAATTGGCGAACAAACCAGGAATCGATCCCCCGCCGGCCCAGGTTTCGTAACGCCCAGCTTTCCAGTTACCCAATAAATTAATGAAGATATCCGACAGAGGCTGGAAACCTAAAATTTTGGGTCCGAATTCAGGCGGTGTAAAAAAATCGATGTTAGCCCGCGCATAAGGCCTTGGCTTAGGTTTGCTCTGATAGTAAAAAGAGGTTTCCAATTCATATTGTCTTTGCTGGGCCGGATTTTCATAATAGCGACCATAGCCAAAATAACCATAAGTACTTACCATATAGGTGTAGTTGACAAAACCTCTAACCCATCGGCCGCGATTTTTATTTATGGTAATTTCAAAGCCGCGGATGTCCTCATAGTTATTGGGTTCCTGCCGGTAGTAACTGACGGAACCGTCCAGGTTTTCGTAAAGAATTAAAGTGGGCTGCAAAGTAATATCTTTGTAATAACCGGCAGCGCGCACTAAAAATTGATTCATAATATTATGTTCATAGCCCAATTCGTAAGCCACGGTCTTTTGTAATTCACTATTGGGATTGCCAACACGCGTAATCTGATTCAAGAAGCTGTTTTCACGCAGAATGAACAGATCTTCCGGTTGCGGTAACTGCCTAAAATGGCCGTAATTAAAATAGAGCTTACTGTTTTCTGTAACAGGAAAAGCAATGGCTAAACGCGGGCTAAAGGTAAACAAATGCTTGGTTGACCTGGAGGGCAACAAGCTGTCGATGCCGGCCGGATTTTCATCCACCAGCAGATTGATAGCCGGATTATACGGATCGCTTTCCAGATCGTACCATTTACCCCCGGCATGGAAATAGTCCATGCGCACACCAATGGTAGCGATCATTCCCTGGAACTCTAATTTGTCCTGGATGTACAGAGCGCCCCGCACAGGCTTGCGATCCCATTTGGTCTGCGTATTGGACGAAGGTAAAAATTCATCATATCGCCCATAATTAACCTGGCTGTGAGTCAAGACAAATTCACCACCAAATTTGACATTGTTGAAACGGTTAACCTGTTTAGTATAATCGGCATTAAACGAATAAGTGGTAACCTTACTGCTGTCGCGTGCATTACTGAAGCCTGCTCCCATGCGCAAACCATTAATACCGGCCACAGATAGAGGCTCAAAACCAAAGGGGCCTTCATCCACATAATAATTATTACCGAATTTGTATTTTTTGGTGCGATCGCGATACCTTCCGACCCCCTTATGGTATTCTGAACGGAAGATACTGAAACTAGCTTCGTAAAAGGTTTTTTCATCCAACGCGTGCGTCCATTTAATACCGACATTTTTGTAATCGGTACGGGCCGGTCCCCAGTAATCGGTGGCAAACATACGGGCATCGATGTATTTGGGCCCATTACTTAATTCCCGCCCAATTTGCCAGGAGGCCGTAAACATACCGGGCGAACCATTGCGAAAACGATCCACGCCAGTTTCCCGGCCCAACAAACCGCTGACCATTAATTTTTTTCCGCTACCGACATCCGAGGTTATTTTTGTTTGGAAGGTCCATGTACGATATGCATCATCCTGCAGCGGGATGACATAAGCATCCTGGGTTTTACGGAATGAACTAAAAAAGCGTAAATTACCCAGGTCTTTACTGACAAAAGGCACAGGACCGCCAAAGCTCATGTCGCCGACATAATCCGGAATCTGAATGTCCAGCTGGCGGCGATGCTGAAACAGGAAAACCTGTTGTGCCGCTTCTGGCGTTAAATCATCGTTGGGATCGTCATTTTGCAAAGTTTCAAACGATATCTGATTCCAGCCTTTAAATTCCGGATATTGACGCTGCGTGTAATAATCCCAGTTGCCGTTTTTGGTCCCAGTCCAGCACACGGCATCATCCACGTAAGGACGTATCCAGTAGGATTCGGGCGCATTGGGAGAATGTCCGAAGTGCTTGGGTGCAGGAGCACGATAGCGGCCCAAAAAGGCCACCGAGTATCTGTCTTTTTTTCCCTCTTTGGTCACCACATTTACTACACCAGACCGGATATTTCCGTATTCTGCACTGAAGCCACCCGCCTGAACCTGCATTTCATCGACCGCGGTTAAACTAATTCCTGTAAAGGGCGAATTGTCACGCTCATTCCTCAGAGTGATTCCGTCCATCACAAAGGCCACTTCGCTCAGGCCACCGCCACGAATCGACAGCCCTTCAATACCGGCCTGCAGCCCGACAACGCTGCTCACATTAACCACCGGAATGGCTTTGATCTCTTCGCTACTAATATTGGCGCGGCTGGCAGCGACGTCTTTTTCTACCACAGGTCTGCTGGCTACAACAACGATCTCTTCACCTTCCAGAGCTTGTTCTTTTAGTTCAGTATTGATAATTGTGGTCTGATCAATATTCACCTTCACCTTGGTTACTTTTTGCGGGGCATAACCTACCATGGAAAACGACAGGGTGTACTCGCCGGGAGGAACATTCGTAATGACATAATAGCCGTCTAAATCCGTTGAAGCGCCCAAAACAGTCCCTTCAATAACCACATTCACGCCGGGCAGCGCTTCACCAGTTCGGACATCTGTAACCTGCCCGGTAATTTTGCCCGTCGTTCCAGCATACAACAGATTTAAACAAGCAATGGTGAGGATAATGGGGATAACTCGCAGGTATTTCATAAAACTAAACTCCTTTGAGTTTAAATAATGGCCTTGTATTGATTACAAGAGGTTTGACAACATTCCTAACAAACCTCTTATTTTCCAATTTTAATTTGACTGATTAAATTATATTAAATATTTCGCAATAATTCAACAAAAAAAATTCAAATTTTCCCCTTAATGTAAATTCCTTTTTTTTGTTAAGCAACTGAAATTATTATTATTAAACCAATAAATCGGCCTGAAAAAATTTTTTAAACATATTCAAAAAAACGGAAGTATGTTGACTTTCTTAACAATCTATCTTGTAATTGCTCTTAATTATGTTTATTTTTTAGGGAATTCGTAAAATAGATTAAGAAAGGGGGCGCTCTTAAAACAATACCCGTTTGAATCCACACATTTAAAAAATAACAAACTGGAGGGCTTTATGAAGCGTTTTTTACTTTTGATGTTTCTATTTTTCCTCCCACAGCTGATATGGGCCGGGGTTACAGGGAAAATAGCAGGAGTTGTCACCGATGCAAAAACAGGGGAACCATTGCCCGGTGTCAATGTTATCCTGAAAGGGACAACCATGGGCGCAGCATCTGACATGCAGGGTTATTTTGTAATACTCAATGTTCCTCCTGGTACTTACACACTGGAAGCCTCATTTGTTGGGTACAAAAACGTAATCGTCAATGACGTGGAAGTTAGTGTGGATCTAACTACACGTATCGATCTAAAAATGGAGGAAACCACGCTGGAGACCTCAGAAGCCATTACCGTTATTGCTCAAAAGCCTATGATCCGCAAAGACGCGGTTTCCACGAGACATCTTGTTTCATCCCAGGAGATGGAGTTACAACCCATTACCTCTTTTCAAGAAGTGGCCCGATTTCAACCCGGGGTTGTGGGCACGCACTTTCGGGGCGGCCGTTCGGGCGAGGTTCTGGTTTTAATCGATGGTATTCCGGTCCGCGATCCGGCTGGCACGTATTCCGGAAGCTTTGGTGGCTTTACCAGCGATGTTCCTAAACTGGGCATTGAACAGATGGAAGTTTCGCTGGGCGGCTTTAGCGCAGAATACGGCAATGTGCAATCGGGCATTTTAAACCTGGCCCTCAAAGAAGGCGGCAACAAATTTTCAGGGCGCCTGAGGTTTTCATCCAAACCAGGGTTTGGGGCCAACACTTCTTTCAAAGAACATGGATATCGATTCAAACTGCTTCAACCGCTGGAAAATTACTACGAAGGGACGTTGAACGGTCCGATCTGGGGCAACAAAATTTCGTTCTCTGCCTCAGCCCAGATCATTGACCGCAATCAGGGTTTTTACATGAATGAAGAAGCTTTCAAGCAAAATTATCAGGGGAAATTAACGGTTAAATTTACGCCAAACATGAAATTGTCTCTGGGAGCTGTGATCAACAGAAATGAATGGGATAACTTCTATTTTCCGGCTTCAAAATACGGACCGGGCCCCAATTACCAGACCGACACCTATTACAAAGGCGTCCGATCGGGCAGCGATACACTGGAAGTCTATCGTTACGTCAACGACAAGAACCTGTACGGAAAAATAGATATCAAGAACCAGAGCGGCCTTTACGATTCCACAGCGTACAATGTGGTCAAGACCTACTACATAGCAGGCATGCAGGAATATTTGTGGCACCGCAAGCAGGCCAGCAACCTCTTTTACCTGAACTGGACGCACTCCCTAAACGCCAAAACCTTTTATGAGATCCGCTTAAATTCTTTTTATTCCAATTACCACTATTCAACTCTGGATGTGGATGACCGTGACGGCGACGGGAATCGGGATGAAGATTTGCAGTGGGATGTTTCAAAGCCAGGTCCGCACCCCATTTACCGCGAAAGAGAAGATAACTTCTGGTGGCTGCGCGGCGACGATCCAGGTTTCCGAGATCAAAAATCGTGGACGCAAACCCTCAAAGCAGACCTGATCAGTCAGTTGACGCCCAACCACCTGATTAAAGGGGGATTACAACTCGATTATCACACCACAAAGGTTGAAAACATTAGCTGGACCTTAGGCGTTGGCATCTATCGCTTCGACATCTGGACGCAAAACAGTCTTGATGTGGGCGCCTACATTCAAGATAAAATTGAGTATCAGGGCATTATTGGCCTTGTGGGATTGAGGTTCGATGCATTTGATCCTAATGGCATTTACGACGACATCTACTACCCGGCCGATTATGCCAATCCCTTTTCTTCGGTAGGCGCCGATGGCATCCCCATCCTGCAAAATCCCAGAAAAGCTTCCATCAAGTATCAGCTCAGTCCGCGCATCGGCATTTCGCATCCTATCACGGAAAAAAGCATTTTACACTTTACCTATGGCCACTATTTTCAGCGCCCGGACGGCTATTTTCTGTATCGCAACCATTACCTGCAGAGCCTGACAAAAGTAGGGAATTATGTGGGAAATCCCAATCTGAGCCCCGAAAAAACCGTGGCTTACGAATTAGGGGTTGAGCAACAGATTGGCAATGACTACAAAATTACGGTTACCGGTTATTACAAAGATATTACCAATTTGATGAACTATTACAAATATGTGGCACGTTCTGTGGGCGACCGCGAACTCAACGTGTACATGAACGCTGACTACGGAAACTCCAAAGGATTTGAAGTCACCGTTTCCAAACGCGTGGGTAAGTTCTTTGGGGGTAATCTCAATTACACCTATTCCATTGCCAAAGGACGCAGTTCCAGCGCTTCGGGTGGTGCCAATTCCTGGAATTCGGTTAAAAAGATGAACTTTTTAGCCTTTGACCAGACCCATACCGTGAACGCTATTTTAAATTTCAGAACACCAGCCGATTTTGGCGGCACTATTGGCGCCTTTCATCCTTTTGGCAACTGGATGCTGAACATGCTCTTTAAGTATGGCAGTGGCCTTCCTTACTCTTCTTATGGCACAGACCGTGTGAATGACAAGCGGATGCCGGAAACGCACAATCTTGATCTGAAACTGACCAAAGAGCTGCGTTTTAGCAGCCGCTATGGCCTGCGTCTGTTCCTGGATGTTTTCAATGTTTACAACAGGCACAATGTACAGTTCATCGGAGATAATCAGTATTATGAATTAGGCGATCCGAATGATCCAAGCATAAAAGGCGATCCATCGGTCATCTGGCGTGAAGCTGACGGTTCTTACGTCAGAACGCCGCTGGCCTATGCACCAGGGCGCTACATCCGTCTTGGTTTTGAATTGTTTTTTTAATGAATCTTGATTTAAGGAGGTCATAAATGAAAAAGAAAAACCTGTTTCTTGTTTTGATGGTTACCGCCTTCCTCCTGGTGTATGCTTTGCCGGGTCATTCGGCAGACACCAAAAGAAATCAGCAAAAGCTGGCTAAAATTTCTACATTGCAGGAAGACGGCCCCATCGTTGAGAATGATTTTAAATGGCACAAAATCGGCCGTTTATGGAACCGTGTTACCAATTTCGGAAAAGCAGGGGACGATGCCTACCAGAATCGTTCGCCCTCCTGCGATTATCCGGGCGGCTCCGGAAACTCCTACCTCTACCGCGGTTCTTTGTGGATCGGGGCCAAAGTCGATGGCGAAGTACACGTGACCATGCCAGAGGACCTGGAATGGACGCCCATTGATTATGTCCACATGGATTCGCTAACTTCCGAGCGGGCCGACGAAGAGACCTGGACCAAATATTACGATGTGAAATCGCCTCTGGCCACCGGTCACTTTCCATTAGGCATTGAAGTTACTGAACGTACTTATGCCTGGGGAGACGCTCTACGTGGAGATTTCATCATTTATGAGTACACCATTAAAAATGTGGGCATAGACACCGACGGCGATGGGTACCCGGACACGCCGAGGGATCTCACGGAATTCTATTTCACTTACCGTCTGGATGCCGATGTTTCGAAAAAGCCGGAATGGCCAACCGAATCTGTTTTTACAAATCAGGATGATCACGCCGGGGTTAATTCCTCCTGGGGCATTCTGGATCTTTTCCCTGGCTGGAGAGAAGCCGCCGAAGGCTTTTTAACCGATGATCTGGCAGACAGCACGCTTATGTTCATGTGGGATGGCGATAATCCTACCGTGCCAGCTGATAACGGCGAAGATGACGACACCGGTAACCCGGCCGTTGATGGCAAGTTGCAATCGCCCGGCTTCATCGGCTTCAAAATTCTTAAAACCGATCCGCCTACATTCCGGCCTACGTCTTTCCACACCAATCACATTTACAACGATCCAAACACCGATCAGGAAGCCTACGAGCGGATGATGAAACCCCAGGAATTTGAGGCAGACGGGCCGTCCGGCGTGCTGGTTCATCCGCAGACAGGTAAACCCTTTCCCAACGATTACCGCGCTATTATGACGCTCGGCCCCCTGGACACCTTAAAATATGGAGATTCCGTGGTTGTCACAGCCGCTCTGGGCGTGGGGTCCGATCCCGACAGCGGAGGGGTGTACAGTTTAATGAAGCTGGTGCGTATTATGCAAATCGCCCAGTATATGGTAGATATCGATTATGACCAGAATCGTATTAAGGTGGCGCCAGCGCCGGCTGACTTTACAGTTAAAGAAAAATATGACGAACAGGGCCGTACTGTAGGCCTGCGCATTTTGTGGGACAAGGCTTCGGAAGACTCCATCAACTATCCTGATTTTTATGGCTATCGCATCTTTAAACGGATCAAAGGGCAACCCGAATTTGAAGAGTGGACGCAGATTGCCGAGTATTTAAAAGACGGGCAAAGTTCCTGGCCGCCGCCCACTTCCGAAGAGAACAGCGATTTTTATGAACTGGTGGATACCGATCACATTATTAATGGTTTTGAATATGAATATCGGATTCAAACCGTAAGTAATAATTTTCTGTTCGGCATTATTACTAAAGAGACTTCTCTGAAAATCATTCCGGCCAACGCGGTTGCTTCGGATCTCAGTCGGGTTAAAGTGGTGCCGAATCCTTACATCGGTAGCGCCATCTGGAACAATCCGCAGCCCAGCGAAGATTTTCCCTGGCAGCATCGTTTGCAGTTCATCAATCTGCCGGCCGATGCCACGGTAAAAATCTACACTCTGGACCTCGATTTTGTAGCCGAAGTCAAGGCCGGACAAACGGCGCAAAAAATTGAAGGAGGCCAGACGGTCAGTGGCGCCAAAAGCGTAGCTGAATGGGATCTGGTGACACGCAATTTTCAGGAGGCCGCGCCCGGCATTTACATCTACGTGGTGGAATCTCCTACGGCTGGTAAAAAAACCGGTAAATTTGTAATCATCCGTTAAAAGAAATTTGAGGGTAAGATCAATGAAAAGAAAATATATGATTTTAATGCTGTTGTTTGTAGGACTTGTCCTTGGTTCGGCAACAGCCAAAGAATTTGCCCCGGTAGGAAGTTCTGTGGCCCAATTCCTGGAAATTGCCCAGGATGCCCGCGGCACAGGTATGGGCCAGGCCTACACAGCCCTGGTATTCGATGCTCGGTCAGTATTCTGGAATCCGGCCGGGATTGTGGGCGTCAACGGTCGAGCCTTTTATCTGGGGTACAATCAATGGGTGGCCGATATTAACTTTGGCAGCTTTTCCTTTGGTTGGAACTTTGGTACCGCAGGAGCCATCGCCGTGAGCGGCGTGTACCTTTTTTCACCGGAAATGGACGTTACAACTGTAATGCACCCGGAAGGTACCGGTGAAAAATTCAGTCTGAACAATCATTCCTTCGGCCTGACCTATGCCCGGAAATTGACCAACAAACTGGCCTTTGGCATTACGCTGAAATCCGTTCGCGAGTATTACTTCTCTTATGGTTACACCACCTGGGCCTTTGACGTGGGCAGCGTGTACCACACCGGTTTCCGCGGGCTCAAAATTGGCATGTCCATTATGCACTTCGGCCCGGAAATTCGTTACAATCTTTCTTACATCGATTACAGCAATCCGCGATCGTACAAAGAAGGTAAGCGCGTTCGCTCCGATAAATGGTCGCTGCCGGTCAACTTTCGCATTGGCTTTGGCATGAACCTCCTGCAGGAAGAGAATCAAAAACTGGTACTGGCCGGCGATATGGTTCATTCCAACAATAACATCGAATTTTACAACATTGGATTAGAATATGGCTTCCGGAAAATGTTTTTCCTGCGGGGCGGCTATCGCATTAATCTGGATGAAGGCGGCTTAACCTTTGGTCTGGGAGTTAAATTCCCCTGGCTTGACGGCCGTCTGGGACAGATCGATTATTCCTTCTCTGAACGGGGCGTGTTTAGCGGCATCCACCGTTTTTCCGTGGGTTTCGATCTGTAATAACTAAAAACGCATTCACTCATGGAGTCACCTGAATGATCGGGTGGCTCCTTTTTCTCTGGATTGGATTTAAAATGAAACAATTCATCTTTTCTGTTTTATTGCTGATTTTACCTCTGCTCACAGCACAAAGCCAGACCGTTTCCAAAGGCGAGCTGTTCAATCAGGTAAAAATCGATTCTTTAAAAGCGCATGTACAAATTCTGGCCGAAGCCGGAGGGTATTATTCCCGTGTCAATTACACTCCCGGTAACCGCTTTGCCGCGCAATATTTGAGCGCCTATTTCCAGGCATTAGGCGGCGTAGATTCCGTGGCGGTTGACACTTTTACCATTTACAGCGCCAGCCCACCCTACAACACGGAACCGGTGATGAATGTCATCGCATTTAAGCAGGGCACACAAACACCGGAAGAAATCGTTGTTTGCGGGGCTCATTACGATGCCAGCGGCAGCCATGAAGGGAACTGGAACAGCGCCTGGCAAAACATCAAAGCCCAGGGCGCCGATGACAATGCTACCGGCGTGGCTGCCGTTATGGAACTGGCGCGCATCCTTTGTGATCCACAAAATAAGATCACTACCAGAAGAACCATCAAGTTCATTGCCTTTGGGGCGGAAGAGTACCATCCGGTCAATCCCCAGGTGCATCATGCCGGAAGTTTATGGGACGCAGATCAAACGCAAAAAGCCCACCGGAACCTGTATGGCGCTTTAATTCTGGATATGATCGGTTACAACCCCAACACCAATTATTGTGAGGTGATTTCGAACACGCCTTCCCTGTGGATGACCGACGTCGTTTATGACAACCTCAAGAAACAGGTTCCAGACCTGATCATGAATAAGGTGCCGGTGGACGTCCCCTATAGCGACCATCAATCTTATCAGGACTACGGCTATTCCGCCATTTTACTGATGGAAAACGATCGCCCGTGGAACGATCAATATCCGTACTACAACGCCAATCCCTACTACCATTCCACACACGACAAACCCGAGACCATCAATTTTAATCAGGTAAAACTGGTAACCCAACTGGCTCTGGCCAGTTTGCTGGATTATGCGGAAGTCGATTCGGCTACAAATATTGACTTCCGGGAAAAGTTGCATCTGGCCCGGAGTTTTGAGCTCAAAACATTTCCGAACCCTTTTAATGCCCGTTTGACGGTTTCGTTTAAGACCAACGGTCAACCCGTTACAGTTGAAATTTTTAATGCCCGCGGCGCACTAATCACCCCCCTGGCCCGGAACCGCTTCTTTGGGCCGGGTACCCATTACTTACATTGGCAGGCTAAGAACGCGGCCAGCGGAATTTACTTTGTGCAGCTCCGTAGCGCTCATATCAAGGAGAGTCAGAAGGTCATTTTGTTAAAATAGTTTTGGCCAAAACAGGATCAGCTTATAGGGTTTGATTCTTTCTCTTAGAATACTTTCTTAAAATGATCTAGTCCCGCCACGGCGGGATGCGAAATTTTTAATGCTGTTTTAGGGAGGACGTGTTGAAGAGTTGGTTTAAATTATGTCTGCGAATATCTGTGAAATCTGCGCAAAATATAATTGTGATTAAAAAAGTCTCTTGCACTTTTGATTAAGGCTCTGATGCCTTAGAATACTTCC
>NZ_JBSMDE010000032.1:0-34687 GCF_056497305.1 Caldithrix sp.
GTTTAATTGTACCACGCTGCTTCTTTTGGTTGATTGCTTTATGTTTATTTATTCTTTTTTTTATAATTTCTTCTGGTAAAAGATAAATAAGCAAACGATTTTTGAGTTTTTGACTGCCAACATAAACCTCTTTTTCCAAAATGGTTAAGCCTTTCTTTTCCATTTCTTTTTTCAATGCGGAAAACTTTATCTCCTGAAATTCATTATTTTTAAATTCATACACCTTGGTTGCTACGTTTAAACGGCTTACATAATAGGCCTTTTTCTTATGTATGGCTTCTAAGACTTGTATGTTCATATAGCCAAGGTCTCTTACGATTAAATCTTTCTCTTTTATTTTATCGAGTGTGTTCTTTGAATTAGTTGCATCTTGATCATTAAATGGATGGAGTGATAAATCAAATATCCTGCCATTGAGGTAATCAAATTCAAATTGAAATCTTACCGCTGCAGAAGAACCGCCGCCACTGCCAGGATAATACCGGATTAATTCTTCATTTATCTGAAATGACGTGGAATCTTTGATTAAAATACGGTTAAAATGTTGTGAATATTTATAATCTTCATCGAGTCTTTTGTTTAATGCTTTTCCTATTACCTCTTTCAAAAAGTATACAGCCTGATCATTTATGCGTTCATCAATACTTTGTTTACTAATACTGATGTTATGATTAATCATGTAATCCACTACAATATCATTTAAACTCTTTGTTTTTAAGTTTTTTGCATGAAATACCATTATGTCCAAAAAATTTTTTGCAGTTATTTTACTTCCAGATCGTTGACTAAATTTTGTCTTTTTAGCTAATTGTTCGATTTCCTCTTCGGAAATAAAGCTCTCTGTTAAATGCTCATGATTTTGGCCAATTTTCTTGAAAATGTTTGCAAAGTCTCTCGTAATACCATCGTTGAAAAAACATTTAAAAAAATAGCTATCCTATTGATATTTTTTGTTTTATTTGTTATATTTCATTCAGGAAAATTAACAGAATTCCAGGCCGATTTCCTCTTGTCATCGGCCTTTTAAAAAAAAGAGGAGGTATTATGAGAATCATAAAAGCCCTCACCAGGAGGGCCTACTTTTTTTAATAAATATTTTGTTTTTAATTTTTGTGTGGTTCTCCTTTAATATACGAAAAGAAACCAATTTAACCAAATTTAAATTATTGTTATTCAATGTTTTAAATGCTTAGCCTGACGGCTATGGGATTGAGGGGGTGAGGGCTAATTCGTGAAATAACTTCCTCTGTTGGAAGAGAAGAATTAAGAGTGTAAGAGTTAAAGGGTTCCGGGGCACCGGCCTGTCAATTTTTAAAGAAGGTTTTTGGTTGCGGCTGTGCTGCATTAGAAGTAGAGAGCTTTAATATCGCCTGAACCTTCGCGCAGAATTTGCGGTTCAGGGCCTGAAAAATCGACAATGGTAGAAGGCTTGTTAAACATCACACCGGCATCCAGAATCAGATCAATTTCGTATCTGAATTGTTCGGCGATTTCCAGAGGGTCGGTGTAATAACCATTGGAGCCCTGAGGCACGCTGGTGCTAAGGATGGGGCGCCCCAACTCATAAACCAGGGCCAGAGCGACAATGGAATTCGGGATGCGAATGCCTACCGTCTTCTGGTTACTCAGTAATAGTTTGGGCACTTTTTTTGTGGCTTTAAGAATAAAAGTGTAAGGCCCGGGAACAACGCGCCGCATGATTTTGTAGGCATAATCGGGCACCAGAGCCCAATCGGCAATATTCTTCATATCGGGCAGAATAAAACTGAGCATTTTGTGGCGCGATTCTTTTTTAATACGCAGCACACGTTCTATGGCCTTTTTGTTCAACAGATCGATGCCTAGACCGTAGATGGTGTCCGTAGGGTAAACAACAATACCGCCGCGTTGTAAGATTTCGGCTGCCCGTTTGATCAACCGTTTCTGGGGATGATCCAGGTAAACATGTTGAATTTCAACTGCCACGTATTAATTCCCTTTAATCTTTCTTAAATTCAATTTACAAAATTTTTCTGTTAAATTCGAATAACAATTTGCCGTGAATGCTGCCAGCCTTTAAATTCTGCCCAATTTCACATTGTTTCAGGGAAGATGGTACACATGACGCGTTTAAAGGCTGATGCGGGTTTGCTTTCGGTTACCTTTTTTTGGGGCACGACGTTTATTGTTTCCAAACTGCTGTTAAAAGAGATTTCCTTAAGCGCTTACATGTTTTTTCGACTGGCGCTGGCAGCCCTGGCCATGGGGTTAATAGCTCTGAAATACAGAAAAGAATGGAATGCGCAGGTTATGCGCCACGGCCTGTTGCTGGGATTGTTGTTGTACACTTCCTATTTTTTTCAGATGTGGGGTATTACTCAAACCAGCGCTTCGAATGCCGGCTTTATTACCGGACTTTCTGTGGTTCTGGTGCCTGTATTTACTTTTTTATTTTTTAAAGAACAAACTTCTCTGCAGGTCTGGGGCAGTGTCTTCTTGGCCATCACTGGTTTACTGATGCTTTCCGGCGCCAATCCATTAAACTGGGCTAAAGGCGACTTAAAGGTCTTTATCTGCGCGGTATTGTTTGCCTTTCATATTATTTTTACCGGGAAATATTCTCGTCTGAACAATATTTATCTGCTCACTGCCGTACAGTTGACGGTCATAGCTATTTTATCCTTGTTTGCTTTTTTGCCACAGGCTGCCAGCCTGCCCGCGCTTTCTTTAAAAAATATTTTGTTGCTCATTTATCTGGCCCTGTTTGGAACCGTGTTTACTTTTTTAATGCAAACTTCCATGCAACGTTTTATCACTGTAGCCCGCACGGCCATTATCTTTTCCATGGAGCCGGTTTTTGCCGCCCTTTTCGCCTATCTGATCGCCGGAGAAAAACTGACTGCCCAGGGGTGGCTGGGCGGAGTGTTCATCGTGCTGGCCATGATCAACGCCGAATTTCCCTACCACAATTTTAAAAAAAACCGATTGTCTTGAAATAATCTTTACCGCCTGCCCGTTGTCAAATAAAGCGTCAGCAATTCAGGGATTGAAATGAAACAGTTGTTACAAGGTCTGTACTTAATCAATCTGGATCAACCTTATGAAGGATTCAGAGACTTTATCAGTAGTTGGGTGCTCCAGCGGGATGGATTAACCATTCTAATTGATCCAGGCCCCTCTTCCACCATTTTGCACCTCTGTTCGGCCCTTAAAAAAGGGGGCATTGAGCACATTGACTTCATTCTGTTAACCCATATCCATATCGATCATGCCGGCGGTACGGGGCTGTTGTTGAAAAAATTTCCCCGGGCGCAGGTCATCTGTCATCCCCGGGCCATTAAACATTTAATCAATCCCGAAAAGCTCTGGCAGGGTTCGTTGCAGGTACTGGGCACCCTGGCAGAATTGTACGGTCCGGTAACCCCTGTGCCAGCTGCTAATCTCGATTTTCAACCTGTTATCCAGACTCCACTTTTTACCATTGAGGCCATAGAAACTCCGGGACATGCCGCACACCATGTGGTGTACCAGATCGAAGATTTGCTCTTTATGGGCGAAGTGGCCGGGGTGAATATCCCTATCCAAAACGGTTATTTACGATTAGCTACCCCTCCGGTTTTTAAATATGAGATTTACAAAGCATCGTTGCTTAAAGCTGCCCAGCTGAAGGTAAATCATCTTTGCTTTGGCCACTATGGGTATCGGAATGATCCACGTATGGTTTTTGATAGCGCTTTAAGACAACTGGACTTGTGGATGGAATTAATTCAGCGTAATATTCAAAAGGGAAATCTGCAGGCAGAGCGCATCTTAGATCAAATATTAAAAAGCGATCCGGCCCTGGCCAGTTTTGGACAGCTGCCTGCCGATATTCAAAAGCGGGAACGTTATTTTTGTTTAAACAGTATTCGGGGAATTATGGACTATGTGATCCATGGTGATTTGCCTGTCCAGTTCTGAATTGTAAATTATTCTTGCTTATTCAAAATTAACCTTTTATATTGCCAGTGATAGAACTTATTCATGACGTTAAGCATGTACAAATTTCATCAATGGGCGATCTTTTCATATCTGATTTTTATTTTCCCCTTCAACCAAATTTTGGGCTATACTTTAATTAAAAACTTAACCACAGGCGATGGGCTTTCTCAAAATACAGTTCAGTGCATTTATCAGGATCATTCCGGTTATTTGTGGTTTGGCACTCAGGGGGGCTTAAGCCGCTTTGATGGTTATGATTTTAAAGTATTCCGCCACGATCCGGCTAATCCCAATAGTTTAAGCAATAATTCCATAACCTCGATTTATGAAGATTCTGAGCACAATTTGTGGATAGGTACCATAAAGGGATTAAATAAGTTTGAACGCTCCCGCCAAAGTTTTACCCACTATTCTTTTGTGGATGTAAGTAAGATTTCAGAATTGCCTGCCAGATTTTTCCCGATTTTTAACAAAAAATATCTGCTTCTTGCTTCAGGAATTGGACTATATTTGTTCCACAAGCAGGAGGAGCGTTCCAGTCGTTTAATTTTACCTGAGTTAAAAACGGACCATCAGTATTTATCAATATTGGATTATGTATGGCAACCCGGCTCAGAGCCCATACTCTGGTTAGCCAGCAGAGGAAATGGATTAATCCGGGCCACCTTTTCAGGCTTTAAGATTATTAACAGTGAACGATTTCGGATCTCGCCCGGCGGAAATGCTACCATACGTTGCTTAGCTGTCCAGAACGATACTTTATGGGTGGGCACCAGTCAGGGGTTGTATTTTTCATCCTTAAAGGTTAAGGCTCCAAAATTTCACCAATGGCAGCCGGGAGGAAAACAACATTTTGGTCAGATTTTTGTGCGAAAAATATGGTTTGACAAAGAGGGACGGTTGCTAATTGGTACCATGCGTCACGGTTTAATGGTATTGGATAAAGGTAAAATAGAAACGATAAATAGCGGCGCTATTTATTCGATTTTCATTGACGCCTTCAAAAGCTTGTGGGTTGGTACATCCGGTGACGGAATTTTTCAGTATTGCTCTAACAAAAACATTTTTAAAAATTACCAGCCTTACTCTTCATTAAAATATGCTTCGCATTTAAATCATATCTGGTCTATTTACCAGGGTCCAAAAGGCAGCATCTGGTTGGGTACCAATCATGGCCTTACATTTTTTAATCCGGATTCGCCGTCTTTGCCTTGCCCGAAAAATTTAAAGTCGTTGGCCCAGAAAATTGGCGATGTTCAGGTCAGAGTTATTAAAAAAGATGCATACGATAATATCTGGATTGGGACATTGGAAAAGGGCCTGTTTCAATTACAAAAAGATGGCACCATTCATCAATTTTCGACGCATTCGCCCGCAGGCTTGAAATTGCCTTTTAATCAGGTTTACTCACTCTGTGAGGACGATCAGCACAATCTATGGATTGGCTTAAATAGCGGGGGACTCAGTCAAGCCATTATTCGAGATGGCCAGATTAAAGAAATAATTAATCATAGAAATTTGAAAATTGCGACTAAAGACAACAGACTTTGGCTGTTGCACATTCTGGAAACACGGCGAGGCCCAGAGAGATATTTATGGTTAGCAACCTGGAATTTTGGGCTTTTGAGATTTAACCCCGCCACATCCCGCATAAAAATGATTTCCACCAGTAATTACCCCGGCTTACTTTCTGACTATATTTTAACTTTACACTACTCTAAGGTTGCTGAGCGGCCTGTTCTGTGGTTGGGTACTTATGGCGGAGGGCTTGCCAGACTTGACCTGAAAGATTACACCATTCATTCCTATCTGGAAAAAGATGGCCTGGCCGATAATGTGGTTTATGCCATTCTGGAAGACCGCTACCACAATTTATGGTTGAGTACCAACCATGGAATATCCGTTTTTAATCCCCAAACAGAACATTTTATTAACTATTCAGTAGAAGACGGTTTACTTTCCAGCGAGTTCAATTTAAATGCAGCTTATAAGTCCAGTGATGGTAAGCTGTTTTTTGGCGGCGTAAACGGAGTAAGCTATATCGAGCCGCGCCTGGCCATTAACGATATCCCTCCTCGGACAAGTATCTCCAGTATTACCATTTATTGTAAAAATCAAAAACGAACGCTCTGGGGGCCGTTTTACAAACCAATTCGATTAAGTCACGATGAAAATGCTCTGGTTATTCATTTCGTCGGGTTACACACCAAAAATCCGAGGAAGAACAAATATGCCTACCAGATGTCTGGCTGGGGGAACAAATGGATTCAGGCTGGTGACCAACGGCAGGTTACATTCTTGAATTTAAAGCCAGGCCGTTATGCTTTTAAAGTGAAGGCCTGTAATTGCGATGGCATCTGGAATGTCAGGCCGGCCAGCGTTATCATCTCTATCGCCCCACCTCTGTGGCAAACAAACTGGGCGATCATTTTCTATTTATTGTGCATTGGTTTTCTTTTATATTATTGGCACCGCAAAAAATTGGCGCAAGAAATAAAAATTGCCCGAATTAAAGAGCAGGAACGTTTAAAAACTAAAAATGAAATAGACCTTGATTTACATGATGATTTAGGCCTGGGTATCTACAGTATCATTCACATTTGCCACGATCGTTTACTTAAAGAATATCATAATAAACAGGCAATGGATACCTATCGTAAAATTTTAAATCTGGCCCAAAGCCTTGATTCCGAATTGCGAGAATACATCTGGGAAATAGAATCCACGCAAAGTACACTATATGATTTGATTGTAAAATTGAGATCCAATGCAGATTTAATCTTTGATGGGGATGAATACGATTTTCAGCTGGAAAATCAGATTACGGATGCTCATAAAATTGAAATTCCTCTGAGAATCCGAAGAGCTATTGTCAATATTGTTAAAGAAGGGATGACTAATATTTTAAAACACTCTGAGTCCTGTGAACAAATTAATTTAAAATTCCAACACAACAAAGAGGGGATTTTGCAAATTACGCTTAGCGATGATGGAGCCGGGTTTGATCTCTCAGAAAATCATTCCGGCAAGGGATTGAGAAGTATGTACCGACGAATAGAAAAAGTAGGTGGCACCCTGAACATAATTTCTGAAAAAGGCAATGGCACAAAACTTATTTTACGCGTAAAACTGTCCTAATGGTTAGTTTTTATGAGATTTTGAATTGTGTATCTTTAATCGTCCCATGAACCAATTCAAGGAATGCTCCATTGATCGATGTGATTTTGGTTGACGATGAAAAAGAGGAATGCGAAATAATTATTGGCTATTTAAAACAAGAAAAGTCAATTCGCTTTTGTGGATATTATGAGAATTGCGAAAAGGCGCTGGCCGATCTGGACCATTCTTTGCCGGATGTAATCTTGCTGGATATTGATATCCCAAAAAAAATTTCGGGCATTGAGGCCATCCCGAAATTTAAAGAGAAGCTACCGGATGTTAAAATTGTCATGTTCACTAAATATGATGGAGACAACTACCTTTTTGAAGCGCTAAAAAACGGGGCAGATGGCTACCTTTTAAAAAGTAGCGGTCCCGAAAGAATCATTAAAATAATTTGTGAAATGTCTAAAGGGCGGGCGCCGATTGATATGAGTATTGCTAATCGGCTGATTCAATATTTTCATGAGAATCCTCCTTCAGAACCTTTAACCAACCGACAAAAAGAAATTCTAAAAAAGGTTGCCGAAGGTAAAACCAATAAGCGAATCGCTGAGGAGTTGTTTATTTCTGTTAGTACGGTTAAGTTTCATATTCAGAATATTTACCACATTCTGCACGTCACCAATAAAGCGGGGGCCATTGCCAAAGCAATACGCAATAGATTGATCGATTTTTGAGGATAGGTTAGGCGAAGTCTGTTCTAAAAAGTCAGCTCTGTAAAACAAAAAAGCCAGGGAAAACCTGGCTTGGTGCGGAGAGGGTGGGATTCGAACCCACGATAGAGGTTTTGCCCCTATACTCGCTTAGCAGGCGAGCGCCTTCAGCCAGCTCGGCCACCTCTCCAATTCTTAATATACCACATTTCGTTTTACAAATTATTTTTAACAAATTTGTAATTTAATTCTATTAACACAATACATCAAATTTTTTTTTGATTTTGAGTACTTTCCCAGCCATATCCGTCGTGATATTAAAATGGAGGATAAAGCTGCCGCGCCCCTACCAAGTTCTTGCTAACGGCGGTATTTCCCGAAAGGGATCCCTACGAAACAAGACCGCTGCCTGAAATCTTACACAAATAAAAACCTTCAAAAAACTTTGCTCTGAACGCCTCTCAGGTAAAACAAAAAACCCCGGCCAGAATTGACCGGGGTTGTAAAGCGGAGGATGAGGGACTCGAACCCACAAGTCCTTTCGGACGGCGGTTTTCAAGACCGCTGCCTTACCAATTAGGCTAATCCTCCGTACACATTTTTTGTTTTAGCTTGCTGATCTTTATTTCCCCAGGTCCTTGCGGTCGTCCCGATTTTCGGGATGCCTTACCAATTAGGCTAATCCTCCGACCACATTTTTTGTTTTAGCTTGCTGATCTTTATTTCCCCAGGTCCTTGCGGTCGTCCCGATTTTCGGGATGCCTTACCAATTAGGCTAATCCTCCGAATGCTGCGCTTTAGGCGCTTTTTTTAAGATGAATTCTCAAGTCCTGGCACACCTCCCTATCTTTGAGATTCCCTAACAGGCAAAAAAATTTTCTCCAGAGCCTGTCAAATTTAATTTAATTTCAAGGAGTTTTCAAATCTTTATTCATTTAAAATTTCGTCTCACAGCTTATTTTGGCCGCCGCTTCTCTGGCGTCAGAATAACCATCTACCGAAACCGCGTCCTTTAAAAATTCGCTGTTCTTTAATAAATCCAGCTTGGCCATGATGGGCTCCAAGCGCTCATACTGCATTAACTCGTTTCTAAATCGGGCGATGTGTGGCAGCCCCTTTAAATAGCCGCTCAAATGCTTGCGCATCTCCACAATACCGCGCCGTTCGCCTTTGTACTCCACGCTCCACAGATAGTGTTTTTTCAGTAATTCCACCCTTTCTTCCAGAGTGGGAGGAGGAGGAATGGTTCCAGTTTCAAAAAACGTTTTCGTGTCGCGGAAAATCCACGGATTGTGAATAGCGCCCCGGCCAATCATTACTGCATCGCAACCGGTTTGTTCAAACATCTGTTTAGCCAGTTGGGGAGTGGTCACATCGCCGTTGCCGATCACCGGAATGGAAACCGCTTCGTTCACCTTTCGAATCCACTCCCAATCGGCCTGACCTTTGTAACCCTGGGCCCGCGTTCTGGCATGCAAGGCAATGGCTTCAATTCCAACGTCTTCAAGACGTTTGGCCACCTCGACGATTTGAATGGACTTTGCATCCCATCCCAGCCGTGTGTTGACGGTAACAGGCCGGGAAACCGCCCGCGCCACGGCTGCGCTGATTTTGATCATTAACGGAATATCTCGTAACAAGCCGGCGCCCGCACCTTTCAAAGCGATCTTGCGCACCGGACAGCCAAAATTAATGTCAATAAAATCGGGTCCCTTTTCCTCGGCCAGTTGAGCAGCCTGCACCATGGCCTCCACACGATTACCATAAATCTGGATGCCAATCGGATGTTCCTCTGGCCTGATGGTCATTTTCAAAAAGGCCTTTTGCGCCTCGCGCACCAGGGCCTCGGAGCTGATAAATTCCGAATAGACCACGTCAGCGCCTAACTCCTTACAAATCATCCGAAACGGGTAATCGCTTACGTTTTCCATGGGCGCTAAAAACAGGCCCTGATTTATTTTATATGTTCCAAATTCGATAGTCATCCTGGCTCGTCATTGTTAATATCTGAGATTGAAATTAAAGAATTTTCCGGTCAAAGTAAAAATGTTTGTACAGTTAAAAGGTTCCAATATCCTGGCGACCGATAAATCCGGCGTCAATATCGTGCCAGAAAGAGATGTCGTCTTCGCCTAACTGCCAGCACAGGAACACTTCCTGGCCATTGGAGCGCAGGGCCGGGAAATCGACCAGTCCCTGTTCAATGCTTTTGATCTGAATTCCTGCGTCAATAATCTGATTTACCAGATTTAAAAATCGACGGTACTGGTGAGGGAACGGTTCCAGAGTGTCCGGATGAAAGCCGGGCTTGTAACGCCCATGATACACGTCAAAACCAACCTGGCTGAGTGCGTTAAAAAGCCGCTGGATTTCCGGCAAAGTTCGCTTTAACTCGGGTAAAAAAGAGCGCGCTTCATCTATGGTAAAATGTTTCTTGAAATGTCGTTTAACCATAGTAACCTTTACCTATTCTGTCTTTTGGGATTAACTGCCTTCTGGCTTTCTCTTACTGATTTTTAAGGCCCGCCATTTGCACAAAAAGCTTAAAGCGGCAGATCGTGAACCCAGGGGGGAAGATGCAAAGTAGCCGGCACTTTGAACGTGCCACACTGCACGGTCAACTGAAAATCTTCTAAGGCGTAATTTTTTTTAATATAGGCCAAGCCCCAATGTTTTTGCCAATGGGGATCAAAAGCGTAGCTGGTCAGGTAACCGATGGCTGCATTTTCCAGATAGACAGGAACCGGAAGCGTTTCCGTAAGTGCGCCCTGTAATTCAATCACCATGAGATATTTTTGCACTTTATCATAGGTATCAAGCCTGGCGATTACCTCCTGCCCGGTGTAGCAGCCCTTGGTAAAACTAACGGCGTGCAGTAAGCGGGCTTCGTGTGGATTGTATTGCTCGTTAATTTCAGAGGCGCTGGCCGGAATTCCGGATTCGATGCGCAAAACATCCCAGGCCTGTCTGCCGATCCATCCGCCCCCAAAACTCTGAACCCCCTGTAAAAGGCGCTGCACACGTTCTGTCTTTTTATCTCCGCAAAAGAGCAAATCAAAGGTAGGCCATTTGGCAAAGCGGTTGCGGATCACCGCCATAAAGGGGTCGCCCTGCTCAAGAATAGAGTAGTCTTCGTCTTCCTGAATGGTTTTTGCAGACAAAGCGCGTAACACATAGGGCGCTTGGGGACCGCTTAATGTTAACAATACAAAATCGTCACTTTTCGATTCGATGCTGACGTCTTCCATGATTACGAAGCGGCTGATCCACTCTTTTAAAGGTTGGGGATCGGCGTGGCAGGAAATGGCCAGTTTTCCCTCTACGAAATGAATCAATTGCACATGATCGATCAGACGGCCACGCGCATCGCAAAATAGGGTTGGTAAATATCCGGCGGCTTCAAACTGTGTCAGATCGTTGGTGCTGATGCGCTGCAAGAGATCAGTAACATCTGCGCCTTTTAAAAACAGCTGGCCTCTAAAACTGGCGTCGTACAGGGCCACCGCTTCACGGGCTTGTCTCAATTCTTCTGCAATGTTTCGATAATTCCTGGGCAACAGCCAATCGCCAAAAGGGAAAAATTCAGCGCCGGCTGTCTGATGGAAATCGTGTAGCAGTAATTTTTTCATGAAATGTTCACAAGCTGATCGTTTAATTGTAAACGTTCAATGACCTCATCATTTAATATGGATCTTTCAATGATCTCATCCACATCTTGCAGGGTAACCCGACCATACCAGATGCCAGCCGGATAAATGACGATGGTAGGCCCCAGTCCGCATTTCCCCAGACAGCCAGCCTTATTGATGCGAAATTTTTTGTGGAGCCCCAGGTCCACCAGCTTCTGTTTGAGCGCCGTTCGAATTTCCGAAGCTCCCGCATTGGCGCACGAAGCTTTTGGCGCGCCATCCGGTCGCTTGTTTTCGCAAACAAAGATGTGTTTTTCTGGAAACTGCATCTGAGCTACTCCTTTTTTCAAACGACCATTCTGGGATCATAATTTTCAAGATAGTGGCGTACGCGTTCCAAAAACTGCGAGCCCATGGCGCCATCGATCAAGCGATGATCAATGGTTAACGAGAGGTACATCATGGGACGGATGGCAATGGCATCGTGAATGACTACCGTTCGTTTTTTAACCGCTCCCACTCCTAAAATGGCCACCTGGGGTTGATTGATGATCGGAAAACCGACCAGGGTGCCAAACACGCCAAAATTGGAAATGGAGAAGGTGCCGTTCTGAATTTCATCGGGTTTTAACTTTTTGCTCCTGGCTCTCAAGGCCACGTCATGAATGGCGCGGGCCAGTCCTAAAAGGTTTTTACTGTCGGCATTGAAAATGTTGGGAACGATCAGGCCGTTTTCCAGAGCCACAGCGATGCCGATATTGTAGTATTTTTTTACCACAATGGTTTCCCCTTCAATGGAAGCGTTCAGCAGGGGGAACTCTTTAAGCGCCTTGACCGTGGCTTCCACAATAAAAGGCGTGTAGGTTAAGCTAAATCCTTCCCGCGCTTTAAAGGCTTTTTTGTTGGTTTTAATGATGGTTTCCACGGCCTGCATATCCACTTCGGTGTACAGACTGACATGAGCCGAGGTCTGTTTGGAATATACCATGTGTTCAGCAATGCGTTTGCGCATGTTGTCCATGGGTAAAACTTCGGTCGGGCCGCCGCTAAACACATTGGCTTCAGCGCTTCTGGTCATGACGGCCGGTTGCGCGCTGCCCTGTTCACGTTGTTCCAGGTATCGCAACAGGTCTTTTTTGGTAACGCGGCCATTGGCTCCGGAACCCGGCAACTGTTCCAGTTCATTCATGGAGATGTTGTGCTGGCGGGCCATGTTCAGCACAACGGGCGTGTAAAAGCGGTTGGTCTGCCGAACTTTTTTGGAGGATGTTCTGGCAGCCGTTTGATGCGCTGTTGCTTCGACCGACTCGGTTTCAGGCGGGGCAGTCTTTGTGGTAACTTCGGGTTCGGCTTCACCTTCCACTTCGATCAGGGCAATCGGCTTACCAACTTCTACCACATCGCCCTCTTTGGCCAGCAACTTTACAAGTCTGCCGGGCACCGGGGTCGGAATTTCCGAATCCACCTTGTCCGTACTGATTTCCAGAATCATTTCGTCATTTTCCAGCCGGTCGCCTTCTTTTTTTAGCCATTTCAAAATAGTTCCTTCTGTAATCGATTCGCCCATCTTGGGCATGAACATTTCCACTGTCTTCATTTTTTAATTCCATTTTTGGTTTAACATTATAACCTGGCTTGATAGTAATTGTTAAGAGTGTAAGAGTTGAATGGTTGATTTGAATTTAGAAAAGGGCAAAACCATTCGTAATTTTTAATTTGTAATTGTAGTATTTCCATTCCAGACGATTTCTCTCCCACACTTTAACTCTTAATAAGCCAGCAACGCTTTAACGGCTTTGACGATGTCTTCGGTCTGGGGCAGGGCCGCTTTTTCCAGCACGGCGCTGAAAGGCACTGGCGTATCGGCTCCGGCTAGGCGCCGAACCGGTCCGTCCAGATACTCAAAAGCTTGCTCGGCAATTTGAGCGGCAATTTCAGCCCCAAAGCCGTGAAACAGAGTGTCTTCGTGAGCGATGAGCACTTTACTGGTTTTTTTAATCGATTGGACAATTGTTTCCATGTCCAGAGGATTGATGGTGCGAATGTCGATGACTTCGATATCGGCGCCTTCCTTTTCTAACAGGCGGGCCGTTTCCAGAGATTTCTGGACCAGCGCGCCCCAGGTGACAATGGTTAGATCCGATCCGGAGCGTTTAACGGCCGCCTTACCAAAAGGCAACAGGTAGTCTTCGTCCGGTTCAGGGGCTGCCGCGTAGCTCTGGCGGTACAGTCCTTTGTGTTCCAGAAAGAGTACCGGATCGTTGGAGCGGATGGCCGTTTTTAACAGGCTCTTGGCATCGGCAGCATTGGAAGGATAGGCGATTTTAATGCCCGGCAAATGCGCAAAAAATCCCTCAATGTTTTGTGAATGACAGAGTCCGCCATGGATGTAACCGCCGACCGGCACGCGAACGACGACCGGCGCGCTCCAGTAATTGTAAGACCTCCAGCGCATGGTGGCCAGCTCATTGCGAATTTGCATCATGGCCGTCCAGATGTAATCGCCAAATTGAATTTCCACCACCGGTTTTAAACCGTACACCGCCATGCCAATGGCCACGCCAATAATGCTGGATTCTGCCAGAGGAGAATTAAAACAGCGGTCTTTACCAAATTGGGTAGAAAGCCCGGAAGTGGCCGTAAAAACCCCGCCTTTTTTGTCGGCTACGTCTTCTCCAAAAACATACATCTTTTCGTTGCGCGCCATCTCTTCTTTTAAAGCGTGATTGATGGCATCAACCATCACCACCCGATCGCCGGAGGGCTCTTTGTGTTCAAAGATCAGATGATCAGTTTCTTCTTGCGGAGCGTACAAATAATCGTACAGGGTTTGCGGATCAGGATCGGCATGTTGCTGAGCTCGTTCGGCCGCTTCGTCCACTTCTTTTTTCACTTCCTGGCGCAAAGTCTGTAATTCTTCAACGGTGAACAAAGCCGATTCGATCAGTAAATTTTCGAACTTGGGAATGGGGTCATTCTTCTGATCTTCTTCCAGCTCTTTTTTGGAGCGATACTTGATTTGCGAGTCCGAAGAAGAGTGGGGCAAAAGGCGGACGGTCTCGGCTTCAATCAGAATAGGGCCGTTGCCTTCCCGCGCCTTACTAACCGCTTCTTTGATGACGCGGTATGATTCAAAAAAATCAGTGCCATCGACCTTGTAACGCGTAAGCCCTTCGTACCCGGCGGTAAAGCGGTAAACCGATCGCCCGGCCATCTGCTCGCTAACGTGGACGGAAATGGCGTATTTGTTGTTCTGAATGACGAAAATGACCGGCAGCTTTTCACGGGCTGCCCAGTTGACCGCTTCATGAAAATCGCCCTGGCTGGTGGTGCCTTCACCGGACGAGACGTACACCACTTCGTCCTTGCCCTGTTTTACAGCGGCCATGGCTGTGCCCACGGCCTGCAGATACTGGGTTCCGGTTGGGCTGGATTGCGAAACAATGTGCAGCCCTTTGTGCCCATAATGGTTAGGCATTTGTCTGCCACCGGAGCTGGGATCGTCCTCTTTGGCCAGAAAGTTCAAAAAGACCTCTTCGGGAGTGACGCCAAATTGCAGTACAAAAGCCAGATCACGGTAATAAGGATAAGCGTAATCGTAACCCGATTGAAAACCGAAACCGGCGGCTGTCTGAATGGCCTCATGCCCGGAACAACCGATGTGGAAAAAACTCTTGCCCTGCTTGAGCATGATGAGCATTTTATCGTCCATGAAACGGGCCAGAATCATGTTGCGGTAAATTCGTTCTAAAGTATCTTTGTTCAATCCCTGTAAATCTGCTTTCTTGGTTTTTACTTCAGGCATTCTCAACCTCTCTTAAATTTCCTTTTCAGAGTTCCTGTTTTCCTTCGCGCTGTTGTTCAGCGCGCAAAATCGCGCAGTTCATCATCAAGTAATCGCGGAAATCGGACACTGGATCGTAATTCCCGGCTTCCAGCCGAACCTGGCACGATTCGGCCGCTTCTTCGCCCCGCGGACAGGGTACGTCCGGAAAAAGGGGACACATGGCTTGATTTTCACTCATTTCTTCATCCTTTTTTTATGCTAAGAATAACTCTAATGCTTCCATTAGGTCTCAAATTATTTAGTAACGAATTTTTAAATAATTTATTCCTACGCTGCTGGCTGATCAAACAAGTCCCCTACGTTTCTCTCAGGCGCATTCGTGTTTCGAATTGCCGGTTTGGCGTAGGGAGTTCCGGCCAACCGTGTTCCACTCCATTCCCAGCGTGCCACATCAAAAGATGTTTTTGTGGCGCTGGAGTCTTGGAATGTTCCGCGATAAGTTTTGCCCACCAGTTTTTCAAAAGGTTTAGAGTAGGTCGGAATGGTCCGGGCTTCAAGAGCTACATGCGTGGCCAGAATGAACATGATGGACAAAAGAAGTTGGGAGCTGTACACTTCTTTGTTTCTATTTGGATTTGTCTTTTTCACTTTTTCGCCTCTGTAGTTTAATCTCTTTAGTTAACATTTCAAAAGGGCTTTCAGGTTCCGGTCAATGATGCGGCCCTCCTTTGTAAGCCTTTTCTCCGGCCGTAATCCGAATATCTAAAACATTTTCAGCAGGCGGTAGGGGACAGGTGGCATATTCGGTAAAAGCACAGGGTGGATTGTAGGCCTTGTTAAAATCAATAATTGTAAAGCCCTGTTCATCCGGAGGATCCACTTCTAAAAATCGTCCGGCGCCGTAAGTTTCCTGCCCGTTAGTTTGATCGGCAAAAATAATAAACAACGGTTCGGTTAACGTATCGGCCAGGGCCTGTAAACGAAAGGTTTTCCCTTCTAAGCGAAACTGCAGCTGGCCTGGTGATCGTGATGGACTTTTGGTGCCCAGCACTGTAGGAACCTGAATGATCCGTGGCTGATCGTAAGGGATGAAACGTGCTTTGACCCGCCACTTCACATCCACAGGAAAGCGCTCAATACCCTTAAACCGTTTAATGGCCGGATTCTGCCGGTCTTTCAGGCGGATGCCAAAACGCTGATCCCGTTTAATGACGTACCAGAGGTAACGGCCGCGTTCCAGACGCGTCGGGCGACCCTGCAGGTCATTGCGCAGGTCGTTTTTTTGCAGAACCGCCTGAGAATCGACCAGGACATGGGCTTGCGGATTTAAGGTAACGCTGACCCGACCATCCTGCAGGAAAAACGTGCCCAGACGTATCTGCCGGTCGTTCTCCGGAAAAACGATGTCGTGCCCCTGGCCAAAGCCAAAAGTGTTTTCGCCCTCTTTCAACCAGTACAAGCCCGCTAAACTCAACCAGCCCTCTGGTTTTGTGAGTCGGGCAACACGTTTTTTATGCCACAGGTCGATTGAAGTTCGGTAGGTTTGTTCATCGACGCCTTCTTGTTTGTTACAGAAAACAGCCACAGCGATGACAAAAAAAATCAAAACAGCAAGACGAATTAGCCGAATCATTTACGATTTTTCCTTAATTTTTGATTAGATTCAAGGGGGCGAGGCGCTTATCCCCTTTTACGATTTAACCATGATCGGACTGCGAAAAATGAAATTTCGATATTTAATGTAATGATCGCTTTTCTTTTCCGCGAAAGAAAGACGTTTCTACCGACGTTATATCTTAGTACAAATAAAAATCCACACCCAGCGACAACGAATACCGATCATCCGTGGATTTAAAACCCGGCGGTTGCAACGCTTCAAGCAGGCCGTACAGCCGGTAGCGGTAAAATGCTGTAACGCCTAAAACAGGCGCTATGTTCAAATGGCTACCGAAACACAAATGCACGTGCGTTCCTGATACGTTTCTTTTCTGCCATTGTTGGTTACGGTATTCGTCCAGGCTGCCCCGACTCCACCCCATTTCCACTCCGTATAGCCAGCTCAGTACGCGGCGGTAATCCACCCACAGCAAGCGGGCGCTTACCCCAGAAGTACGTCCTTGCATGAACACCATTTGCAGGTCTTCATCGTTTGTAGCTGTTGATTCATAATCGTACGAAGCGTCATGGGTGAAATAATGGACGGTAAGGGTGGAAGGCAAGTAAATCTTCCTGGATAGCCTTCGGAAAACCAATCCGCTGTAAAAACTGCTGTTGCCAATAGCCAGAGAAATTCCGGTGTTTCTAAAAACTACGCTTCGCTTTTTGGTGTGAATGATTTTACCTTTATCGCCCTGATATTTAAGCGCAGCGTACAGCGAGCCCAGTGAAAATCCCAGAAGTCCGCCGCCCAATGTGACCACTGTGTAGGTAATAACGCATCCCAAATCGCACACCGACTGATTACGCATTTGCAGCCAGACTAATCCTGCTCCTATTCCCGCGCCGGCTGTGCCGAATAATACGCCGTACTTTGCCACCTGATAAGCATAACGGTTAAAATACAAAATGCTTCTAGCATCCACACTGTCTCGCTGAAAGTTTTGCAACAATGATGGCGATCGGTAATCCAGAGCAGGTGTGACAGTATTTTCCTGCGCCATCAGAGATGAAGATAAAATAAAAATCAAAAATAAAATATGTAGTCGAAACATATACCCCCTGATAATTTTCATATAATTTACATAGAAGGGGCGGTAATAATCAAATTTTGGCTTTTCGGCAAATGCCAGCGGTTTAATTTTAGCAATTTAACAGAGGTAGGTTGAAAAAAAATAATCTAAGGCAGCAGAGCCGCAACTTTTAAAAAACCGCAAAGGTCACCCGTCTGGCACCGGACAGGCCCGTCTGGCAGCACCAGCCTGACAGGCCCGCCAGTCTGGCAAAGCGCAGCCTGACAGGTCTGGCCACCGGACAGGCCATTCATCAATTCAACTAAGGCGCTAGATCCTTTGAAGTAAGTAATTTAACCATGATGCATTTAACCTGAACACAATTGGCAACCGTTGATTTTTTAAGACTGTTAAAAAACCTTGTTTTTTGAGTTTGCGGAAATTTCCTTGAATTGATGTACGTTTGATTTGTTAAGCACGAATTTATTTAGAGGGGGAGAAAAATGCGCATCTTTTTTTTGATTTTCATCCTGATTTCTATCAGCCTGTCGCAAAATATCGGCCAGCCGGCGCCGGATTTTACTTTAACCGACCTGAATGGCGTTCAACATACACTCTCTGATTATCAGGGCAAAATCGTTTACATCTTCTGGTTTGGCTATAGCTGACCTTTTTGCCAGTCTGCAGGTGGCAGCACAGAAACAGGGATTCATCAAAAGTATTCCTCGGATGAAGTTGTGGTCCTGGGCATCGACTGCTGGGATGGTTCCGCCCAGTTCGTCGAAAATTTTAAAAACAGTACCAATCCTCCGCTAACCTACCCTCTGCTACTAAATGGTAGCAAAACGATGCAGGCGTACCAAATCGTACATGATTACAGTACGGTAATAGATCAGGAAGGGATTTTGCGTTACAAAGGTTACGGAGTTGCTTTGAATGAGATTCAACAAACCATTGATGGACTGTTGACAACCGGTTTGGAGAGCGCATCCTCTGTTGCGGGTACCTTTCGATTAATAGGCAATTTCCCCAATCCCTTCAATCCTATTACGACCATTCGCTTCGAATTAAACCGCACCCAACAAATCGAATTGCAAATTTTCGATTCCAGTGGTAGATTAGTTAGACAATTGGTAAAAGGAACGCTTGCCCCTGGTTTGCATGAAGTTTCGTGGGACGGCAGGAATGACCAGCATAAGGCCTTGCCTTCTGGAAGCTATTTTTACCGATTGACAGGCAACAAACAACAAACAAAAAAGATGCTGTTGATCAAATGAAGTTTTTACGCGGATTATTCCTGATCAATTCCCTTATTGTTTTGACTTTTTTTGTGTTACTCTTTACTTCAGAGTCCGAAACCCGTTTAGCCGCTGAATTTACAACCGACATACCCAAACCAGCTGCTTTTAAACTGCTGCTTAAAAATTTAACGGATTCCGGGGAGCGCCTGGACGGAGCAGCCCCGGCTACTGTTAAACTGACTTTCTTTGCTAACGGTAAACTGTTGACCTTGCCGTTCCGTTTACAAAAGGATGAGTCCAATTACCGCCTTTTCTTGTTACCTCAACTACCTGCCGATCGTCTTTTTGCGATTAAAGAGCTAAGCCATCAAATTATTTTAAAGACTCTGGTGGATGGCAGTACCAATGTGCAATGGCAGCTACATTACCGTGTTAATGGCTGGACCGCCCGCTTGTTGAATCGATTTTTCTGGAAACGCGCCCTCAACCAGTTTGTAGAAAAGCGCATTAATGAATTAAAACGTCCGTTTGCCAGTTAACGTTAGAATTTGCCCTGCGACCAGTGAGAGAATTGGAAGACGGAATATTAGGAACGCATTCCCGGATCAACCGGAACCTCCGCTAACTGGTGTGGCGACTCTGTTTTTGTCCCCTAAAAACAAAAAAGCGGGGAAAGGCTCCCCGCTCAAACTTATTTCAGCAATACCATTTTAATGGATTGATTGAGATGTTCAGCCCGTAAGCGGGCAAAATAAATTCCGGACGGACTGCTTTTCCCTGAAGCATCCAGACCATTCCATTTAAAAGTATGCCGACCTGAGGTCAGGCGGCCCTGAAAGAGCGTTTTAACCAATTGGCCATTGGCATTAAAAATAGCAATTTGTACCTGGTTCAGAGTCTTTGGCACACTGATCTCAAATCTGGTTTCCGGATTAAAGGGATTGGGGTAATTTTGAGAGATTTCAAAACGGGTTACGGTAGCGCTGTTGTTGGATTCATCCAGGGCGCTGACATAGTTTGAATTTTGTGCGCCGGGCGTTCCCTTATCGCCGTCTCCAAAGGTAGTGCTGGCCTCGTCCCAGTTGGAGCCATCGCTATTGTCATAATTGGGATTCCGTAATTCCATCGAAGCGCCCGAAGGATCAGGAAAGGTAACACCATTATCATAACTTACACGATCCACTTCTGTAATCCCGTCGCTGTAAACCAGAACTACCTCGTCTGAGCTGTTACCCAGCGTAAAATTGGTGTACATATAATCCACCGGCGCGCCGCCGTTTTCAGACATGTTGTCATTGATACCAAGAACAAGGTATTCTCCAGGGGCAATCGTTAAGGGGCCGCCGTTATCGATGACATGATAATCGGTGTCGTCGTCCTTAATAATCCAGCCATTGATGTCTACTGTTTCCGTGTCGTTGTTGTACAGCTCAAACCATTCGCCTTTGGTATCGCTAACAGCGGAAGGATTTTGCATGATTTCGTTGATCACAATATCTGGGACCGTGGCAAAATCGTTATCGGTAATGGTCAATACGTGTTGCGATGGCGTGCCAATGGCGGCATTATTCCCGCCGCTTACATTTTGTAATTCAAAAGTAAAGTCTTCATCACCCTCGACTTCAGAATCATCGGTAATATTAACAGTAACCGTTTGATCGGCAGAGCTGCCGGCCGGAAAGGTGACGGTTTGGGTTGTGTAATTGTCCAGGTCGGCAGGGTCGCCGCTTACAAGAGCCACATCAACGGTGGTGGCGTTGTTGGGATCAGGATTGGTGATGGTGACGATTAGGTCGTAGGTGCCGTCGCCTTCATTAGCCGTGCCGGAAGCTGAGGCGAATTGTACGGTAGTGTTGGCCGAAGGCGTCCCGAGACCAAAATTAAAATTATCGAATGAACCGCTTGAGGTTGAACTGGTACTGGTGCTGTGTGCCCAAATGGGCCCGCTGTAAATCATGTTTGGATCATCAAAGAGATCCGTAACATTTGAAGTGGTGCTGGACACGAGCTGGTCGATATCGGCGGGCACGCTGATTGGGGTTCCTTCTTCATAGTACAGGGTCCATTCCCCGTCACTGGTCACTTCAACCCTGATATTAATCCCATCACTGCTAATGTTGTCCCAATCGACGCCGGTGCCTATGATGGTTGTTCCTCCATCACTTCCTGAAATTCCGTCGGTAAATTCAATGAGGGCCAACTCATCATTGGTCCCTTTCCAGACAACGGCGTAACCATCTACCGTAGAGGAAGAAAAATCTGATTCATTGGCTACCAACACCCAGCCTAAGCTGTAATTTGAAGCGCCCCAACCACTGGGATTTCTGTTCAAATCCATATGAAAGGACCAACCTGTCAGAGCATTGCTACCTAAATCAAAGGTGGGTTCAGAAGCGGTTAAGTCCCTGCTGGCATTGGTAGGCTCTGGTGAAGTGAGACCCCCTGTTTTGCAATACAACATATTGGAAGAAATGGATAGTTGATTGGTGGCATCTTCATGTTCCACCCAGCCATTTCCCAGTGTCTCGTTATCTGGTCTGTTAAAATCGTCAATTACATTGTAATTGACCTGGGCAAAAATAAAAGCGTTTAGGCTAAAAACCGTTAAGAAAGTTAGAATGAGACGCATACCTTCTCCTCCTCTTATTAATTTATATGAATAGATCATTTTTAATAAAATATAACGTAATTTAATATATCTTATGCGCAATGTAAATAGATGAATGCACATTTAATGCATTTCTAATATTTTTTTTAAATTTTTCAACTACAAATCTAAGGCAGCATAGCCGCAATCTTTAAAAAATCGCAAAGGGCGCCCGTCCTACGGCCGGACAGGCCCGTCTGGCAGGCGCAGCCGACTGTAGCTGCCAGAAAATTTAGAAAATTTCCTCACCAAGCCTTCCCCCTCTCCCAGATTTTTATTCTGGGAGAGGGAGATCGAGGGGGGGAGGGCTAATTCGTGAAATGACTTCTGCTGTTGGAGGAGTAAAGTTAAGAGTATATGAGTGTAATAGTTAAAGGGGGCCCGGGGCACTGGCCTGTCATTTTTTAAAGAAGTTTTTTTTTTGCGGCTGTGCTTCCTCAGGATCCTCATCAAAAAATTTTTGCATCCCGCTGTGGCAGGATTACATCTTTTAAAGAAAGTGTTATAGGGTTGGATTACAGTACTGCATAATTCCTGGCTTTGTAAAAAGAGGGAAGGGCACAAAAGCCAGAACAAAGAAGTTTGTGCTGTTCCATGGATGTGGAAAGGGCCGCTAATGTGTTGCCCTGAACATGTTTTTACACCATTACACACTCAATTTCTTCCGGACTGCTTTTATCGATTCATGAACAGCATCAGGGATTGAGTCCCAATGCAGGCGCAACCTGGCTCAGGGCTTTGATGACAAATTCCACATGCTCTTCAAAGGGAACGCCCAGCTCTTCTGCGCCTTCACGGATCTCCTGGCGATTGACCTTGGCGGCAAAACTTTTGTCTTTCAGTTTCTTCTTGACCGATTTAACTTTTACTTCTCCAATGGATTTATTGGGTCGAACCAGAGTCACAGCCACCAGGAAACCACACAATTCATCTACCGCATATAGGGTTTTTGCCATCAGTGTTTCCCGGGGAACGCCGGAAAAATTAGCGTGGCCCAGAATGGCGGTGCGAATTTCTTCCGGTACGCCTTTTTCTTTTAAAATTTCGCTGCCTTTCATGGGGTGTTCATCGGGATATTGTTCATAATCAAAATCATGTAATAGACCGACAACCGCCCAAAGGTCTTCATCTTCGCCAAATTTTTTGGCGTAAGCGCGCATGGCGGCTTCCACGGCAAAAGCGTGTTTCAGCAAGCTCTCACTCTGTGTGTATTCTTTTAAAATTGCTAATGCCTCGTCTCTGGTCATGATAAATCCTCCTTCAAGCACACAAAACGTTTCCGCCATTTACATTTAAAATTTCGCCATTGATGTACCGCGCCAGATTGGACGCAAGAAAGATCACCGGCCCGGCAATGTCCTCTGGCTCTCCCACAAAACCTAAGGGAATGTTGCGGACAATTTCAGCTTCTTGCTCAGTTATAGTTTTTTTGGTCATATCGGTCTTGATCCATCCCGGCGCCACGGAGTTAACATGAATGCCTTTAGGCCCCAATTCAGCAGCCAGCGATTTGGTGAAACTGATGATGGCGCCTTTAGTGGCAGCGTAATGCGCATAATAGGGTTCGCCCCTTTGACCGGCCGTAGAAGAAATATGGATGATATGCCCCTGAATGCCCGCCTTGAGCATGTGTTGAACAACCACTTTAGTGAAATGAAATACACCATCCAGATTGGTTTGTATTGTTTTACGCCAATCATCCACGGACAGCTTTTCAATGGGGCCATATTCCCAGATGCCGGCATTGTTGACCAGAATATCAATATGGCCAAATTTTTCGATGCTATTTCGTACAAAACTCTGAACCTCTCGATAGTCCCTTACATCGCATTCCTGGAAAAAGACCTCTGTGCCAAACTTTTTAATTTCAGCGCTCAGCTGTTCGGCGGCGCGTAAATTTTTGTTGTAATTAAAGGCCACGCCGGCTCCTAATTTGCCGAACAGACGAACAATGGCCGCCCCGATGCCGCGACTACCGCCTGTGACGATTACATTTTTCCCCTCAAAACTAATCATTCTTGCTCCCCGCTGCTCGCCTTTTTATTTGTATTTTATCTTTGTAAAAACTAATTTGTCGAAAATAAATTAAAGAATCAATGAAAATTTCAGGAGGCAAGATGAAATCAAAACTGATTGCGCTCAGCTTTATGATTTTGTTCTTTAGTTATTGTTCCAAAAAAACAGAAGTTCCGGCTATTACCGAAGGCCAGCCGGTTACTATCCCTGAAAATACGATTACCACAGACAGCGGCCTGAAATATATCGATATTGTTCAGGGTAAAGGACAAACCCC
Source organism: Caldithrix sp. (assembly GCF_056497305.1). NCBI lineage: Bacteria > Pseudomonadati > Calditrichota > Calditrichia > Calditrichales > Calditrichaceae > Caldithrix > Caldithrix sp. The sequence goes on from NZ_JBSMDE010000032.1 coordinate 24,042, forward strand.
TCAAACAGGTCAGACGGTGGTTGTGCATTACACCGGCTGGTTGATGAACGGTAAAAAGTTTGACAGTTCGGTGGATCGTCACAAACCGTTTAAATTTGTTTTGGGCCAGGGCCAGGTCATTCCAGGTTGGGATGAAGGCTTAAGTACGATGAAAGTTGGCGGTAAGCGCCGGTTGTTTATCACCTATCAATTAGCCTATGGTGAGCGTGGGTATCCTCCTGTCATTCCTCCCAATGCAATGCTGGTTTTCGATGTGGAACTATTAGCCATCGAGTAATCGAATCAGCCTGAATTTGAGAGGGCAGGCAAAATGTGAACAGTGAAGCTTGAACGAAGGTATTCCTGCCTCTTAATAGTTTCTTGAAAAATTTTCATGCTGCTTTAGAATACTGCCTTTAGATGTAATGCAATAGCGTGCGAAAATTTTTGCGCTGAAGATCCTAACCCCCCGGCCCCCTTCCCTTTTTTAAAAAAGGGAAGGGGGAGCGAATTGTGCCGCTTTGCTGAGTCTTCGCCTTACATGTCCACAAATTTTAATTTTTATGATATCTTTGTGCTCTCATTGGTTGATTTTGGTTGCGGCTCTACTGCTTTAGAATACTTCCTTTAGATGTAATGCAATAGCGTGCGAAAATTTTTGCGCTGAAGATCCTAACCCCGGCCCCCTTCCCTTCTTTTAATAAAGAGAAGGGGGAGTAAATTTGGCCGCTTTGCTTAGTTCTACTACGATATGTTAAGATATTTTGCCATTTTTGCACACTTTGTGAATGCTTCTCCCTTACAAAGTCTCGAGCTAAAGCTCGAGTTACGTTGCGCGTGCGAATTGTCTGCAAGTGGGAGGGATTCTTCGCCCCCGATAAATCGGGGACTCAGAAAGACACTCAGCGCCATTTAACTACTTAACCATTCAACTAAATAACTAAAGCGGGAACTCGGAATGACACACTACACGCGGGCCTTTCCCCTTCGGAATAACCTGCCCTCTCACAAAATAATTCGTAATTCGTAGTTTTTAATTTTGACAATGTCTTATTTTCTGTGGATGATTCAGATTGCGGCTCTGGGGCCTTTAAAAAGATGGTGCATTGTCGGTCCTAAAATCTTCCCTGCCTTTCTTGTGGCATTACTTTATGATTTCAAATTTCTTTTAAAGTAATGGAAAACAGGTTCTGCACTTCAGTAATTTGGATGAGTTTTTGCGGTCTTTCAGCACTTCCGCCATGGAAAAAACCTTAAAAAAATATTCTTACAAATTGGTTGATTTTCCTAATCTTTGCCTTAAGTTTGACGAAAATATAAAAAAATGTTAACAAGAACAGGAGAAATTTGGGCATGAACCAATTACATAACCATCCTCAAAAAATTATGATCCAGATTTTGTTCCTTTGCATCTTCTTTTTAGGACAGGCATTTGGCGCTGTCTATTATTCTCAGGGCAGTGGAAACTTTGGCACTCTATCCAATTGGAATACCAATCGTTCCGGGGGGGGGGCACAGCCCAGCTCCATCAATTCTACAGATGATTTTGTGATCCAGAATGGGCACACCATTACCAATGATGGTACTTACACGATTAACAGCCTGACCATTGAAAGCGGAGGAACCTATGACGGGAATGCTAATGTTTTAACACTGAATGGAAATTTTACCCAGGATGGCACCTTTACCGATGGGATTAATGGGGCTGCCAGTATGACTTTTTCTGGTTCAGGCACCCAAACCATAGGCGGTAGTGCTTCCATTGAATTTGATATCTTAACGTTTAACGGCACAGGCACCTATAATTTAAATTCCAGTTTTGCCACCTCGTTTTTTAATCTTTCCGGTGGTACTTTAAATGCAGGGAGTGCAACCGTTCAATTGTTTGGCGTAGGTTTAAATCCTACTTTCAATAAAACAGGGGGAACCTTTAATGCCGGAACGTCATCGTTTATTTTTACGACTACCAGCACGGGTACGCAAACGATTTCCAGTAATAACAATTTAAGCTTTTACAATCTGGAACACTCTCCTGGCGCGAATCGCAGTTTAACTTTTTCCGGTGGTGTGCAATTCAGTGTAAGCAATCAATTTACGCGGGGCGGCTTTAGCTCCAGTGTAATACTGGATGGAAGCACAACGCTTAATATCAGTGGAGCAACCCTGATTTACACCGGAAGCTCAAACAAAACCATCTCAGCGGAATGGCCCATTAGTTCTTCGCTGGCTCCGGATGTGGTCCAATGCAATTCCAGCATTACCATTACGGCCAATCCTGGAGCAGGAAATACTTTGCAGACCAACTACCTCTCTCTGTCTTCTGGTTCTTCTCTGTCCATCTCTTCGGGTACGGTTCAGGTCAATACAAAAGTAACGTTAACCGACGGCACTATTACGGAAAGTGGCGGAACCTTTGCCTGGGGGGCTGGCACTACAACCTTGCTTTACAATGGTTCTTCTCAGCAGACCGTGGGCGCAGAATGGACCTCGGCTAAAGCTCCGACGAATGTGCAAATCAACAATTCATCGGGCGTCTCGCCGGCTGTCAATCTGGGCAGCACGGCGCTGGCTAATGTGGCGGGGGATTTAACTCTGACTCTGGGTTCACTGGACTATTCGGCCGGCTCTCTCTCTTTAAGCGTTGGAGGGAATGTGGTTGGTGGTTCCGGAAGTTTTGGAACAGTAAACGGGAACACATTAATTGTAACGGGAACGAATAATCAGATTACTTCCTCTGGACAGGCTACGATCTACAATTTAACCATTAATGCTACCAATGCCTCCCTCTCAGATATTGTCATTTCCGGAACTTTAACCATCAATCCAGGTAGCGGAAACACAACCACCCTGGTCGGATCAATTACGCTAAACAGCGGCGCAACCATGCATGTTACCAGTGGAACACTCAATCTGAACGGCTACGGCGTTACAAAAAATGGTTCCAATACCCTTACTCTCGATGCCAGCACGCAACTCACAACGGGCGGTAGCTCCATTACCGGTTTTTCCACCTATTCTCTTAATGCCAGCAGCACCGTATTATTCAATGGCTCAGGGAGTGAAGACATCCCGGCGGGCGTTAGCTATGGAAATTTGAGCATTAACAAGTCTGGCGGTACGGCAACCGTTAATGGTACCGGGACGGTGGTACTCCAGGATGGCGGAGATTTTACGCTTCAGGCCGGCGCCTTTAGCTTGAATGGATTTACATTGCAATTGGGTAATAATAGCGATTTGATCGTTCAGGCCGGGACTGCTGACCTGGCTGGCGGATCATTAAGCATTACAGCTTCCAATACAAATGCCTTTTCCGTGGCCAGCGGCGGTGAATTAAAAACCGGTGGAACCAGTCTGGATGGATTTGATAGCTACACTGCTAATGGAACGCTTACCTTTAATGGTAGTTCCGCAGAAACTATTCCGGCGGGTTTGACCAGTGTTAATAACTTAACGATCAACAACGGAGCCGGAGTTACTGCTTCGGCAAACATGCAGGTGAGTGGCACTTTAACCTTAACAACCGGAACGTTCACCCCACAAACGCTGACCTTGACCGGAGGTTTGACCGGCAATGGAGGTAATTTCAGTACCAGTAGCGGAACCGTGGTCTTTCAGGGCAGCGCGCAACAAACCATCGGCGGTTCCTCGACGGTTAATTTTTACAACCTGACTCTTAATAATGCCAATGGGCTGGTTATCAGCAATAATGTAACAGTTTACGGCACCATGACCCTGACCAGCGGTGTCTTTAATACCAACGGAAATCTATTGTCCCTGGCCACCAGCGGAACATTCTCAGGGGGCAGTTCTTCCACGTACGTTGAAGGCCGGGTTGCTAAATCCTTTGCCATCGGAAGTTCAGACAACTTTACCTTCCCCACAGCAAAAGACGGGCAGTATCTGCCGGTCACGGTCTCTTTTACCAATGTTTCGGTCAGTACGTACACGGTAACGGTCGAACAATTCAATTCAGATCCTCACACGGCTATTAGCAGTAGCATTGATGCCGCTACATTAAGTGCTATTTCATCGATTCGATACTGGAGCATTCAAGGTTCGGGCGGTAGTCCTACCAACCTGCAAATCACCTTAAGCTGGAACAGCTCCGATGGCATCAGTAATTTGACGGCGCTAGATGTAGCGCAGTTTAGTAACGGACAGTGGATTAGCGTGGGCGGAAACGGTAGCGGAACGGCCAGTAGCGGTACCATTCAGTCTGAGGTCATTACGACCAGCGGAAGCTATTACACCTTTGGTGATGATGCGGCCGGCGGACAGGACAATTCTCTGCCTGTCACGCTTTCAACGTTCAATGCCCAGGTGTTCTCTGGCAAAGTGGTGCTGGAATGGGTTACCGAATCGGAAATCAATAATCGGGGATTTAATGTGTACCGAAAAAGCGCTGCTAATGAACACTGGCAGAGGCTTAACAAAAGCCTGATTGCAGGCGCCGGTAATTCCAGTGTGCAACACACCTACACCTTTGTAGATGAACAGGTTGTTGCAGGCGAAACTTACAGCTATCGCCTGGAAAACGTATCCTTCAGCGGGCAAGTCGAGGCGTTCAATCATCTGGTTAAAACGGTTACCGTTCCTCTTCCGACCGATTTTGCGGTCTATCAGAACTATCCTAATCCGTTCAATCCGAAAACGACGATTAAATTTCAATTACCGGAACAACAGCGTGTCTCGGTTTTGATCTACGATGTGAATGGCAATCTGATCAGGAAGCTCATCGACGGGGAGACATTTGAGGCTGGCCAGCATCAGGTGATCTGGGACGCAACCGATGAAGCCCGGCAACCCGTTTCCAGCGGAACCTATTTTTATCGGTTTATCGCATCCCATTATTCCAAAATGCTTAAGATGATCTATTTGAAATAAAAACAATAAGCCCCGGTATTCTGCTGCCGGGGCTTTTCAATTTATCCCGCATTCAATGGATTTTGATTATCTGTTCTCTTCATCCACAACTTGTTTCAAGGTAGGCATAAAATCGGGGAGTGCCGATTCAATGCGTGTCCAACCTGGAATCATGGGCAGTTCCATGGGATTGGCCAGGAACTGGTCTCCGGCAATAATGATGCTTTTGAGAAAGACCTCGATGGTTTTTTCCTCAGAGTGCCGATCGTATTTAAGGCCGTTGATCATGGCGTCAACATAGTATTTATCCAGAAAATCGAGCGCGGTTCGTAAATAGGTAGCCTTAATGGTTCTGAAGAATTGGTCGGAAAAGACCACGCCCATGCTGGCCAGCATGCGGTAAAAAGATTTAGCAATATCGATGGACATTTTAGCCAACCCAGTATTGGGATTGTCTTCAGAGAGCACCTGATGTTTGTGATCGTAGCGATCGATAATATCTACCTGACAAATCTGATTTTTAGCGTAATTACGGTAAATCTCATTTAACGTGCCAATTTCCAGCCCCCAATCGGTAGGCAGGCGCAACCGCACGGCCACATCGCGAATCATGGACATCTCGCCGGAGAGCGGGTAGCGGAAGGAATCGATGTAGTCCAGGTAATCATAAGAACCTAAAATCTTTTTTAGGGAACGGATCAGCGGCGTGATAAAGAGACGCGCCACGCGTCCATGCATGCGATCGGAAACCCGGCTGTAAAATCCCTTGGCAAATCTGAAATTAAGGGTTGAATTGGTAACCGGATAGACCAGGCGATCCAGCAAGGAACGGGTGTAGGTTAAGATGTCGCAATCGTGAATGGCAAAAACTCTTGACCTGTTGGAAGCTAACAGGTAGCCCATGCACAGCCAGACATTACGCCCTTTGCCTTCTGTGCCGATGTAGAGGTTGTTTTTGTCCAGCAGATCGTAAAGCTCCTGAATCCGTGGACTCCGTTGCCAGATTACTTTTACATTCTGCGGAAGCTGTGAAAAAAAAGCTTTGGCTTTTTCGAATTGTTCTTCTGTGGCTTTGTCCAGTCCAACGACAATTTCGGAAAGGTAAGGCACCTGTTTCAATTCTTCAATAATGCGTGGTAAAGCCTGACCTTCAATTTCGCTGTACAAAGAGGGTAAAATCAAGGCAATGGGTCTGCGTTTGGCATATTGCAGGATTTCTTCTTCTAACTGTTCTACCGGGTAATCGGTTAATTTGTGTAATGTTGTAATAACACCATTCTGGAAAAAATCGGCCATGTTTACCTCTTTTATTTGGTTTTTAAAAATTTAAAAACCGCTTCGGCCCAGCCTGCCGGCCCTGGCCTTTGCGTAATGTACACATTTTCAATGCCTTTTAAATGTACAAAATTACCGTCTTTTTTGCGAACGATAATTGGCAGATCAACAGCTTTTAACATCTCAAAATCATTCTTACTGTCCCCTAATCCCATGGTTTTAAACGTATGGCCGGCCTGTGCGGTAAAGATTTCAGTCATTTTTTTGACGGCCTGGCCTTTGTCGCAATTGCCGATCAAGTGGTAAAAACGATTACCATGCAGCAAACGGAAACCGTTCTGCTGTACAAAGTGTTGCACATCTTGCCGGTTCGAAAGGTTTTCTTCCAGCGACACCATGGGTTCGCTGAACAAGCGCTTTTGGGCCAGCCGCGCTTCTTGGCCAGAAAGATGCGTAAGCTGACAGATTTCATCGATCTCCATTTCAGAGAAGCCCTTAACCTTTAACGAAAAGCGCTCTTTTAATTCTTTAAAGAAAAGAAGAATGTCTTGCCGCTCTTTACCGAGCACGATGACCTTTAGACCGTTGAAAGGCCTGGCCTCCGGAATTGGCACGAAATAGTCAGCCGGAAAGACAACAGCGCTCCCATTCTCAATGATAAAAGGACCGGTTAAAGCCAGAGTTTTCTGTAATTCCAGAACCTCTTCCATGGTTTTACTGGTACAGGGAATAACCGGGATCTGCCGTTCTTTTAAAAAGTTCATAGCCGGCAGCGCTTCCGAAAAGTCGTAAGTATCAAAATCGAGCAATGTTCCATCTAAATCGGTGAAGATCAGCCAATTGTTTTTCATATGTTAAAAATGCTACACTTTAAGGAAAAAGTCAAGAAATAAATACCACAACCGGTAGCGCAATATTTGAATTTGAAGAACGGGATTGCTAACTTGTATTGTTGTAAAAAGGAAAACAGGGATTATGGATAAAAAAGAGATCATTAAAATACTGGAAGAAATTGGCCGGCTTCTGGAAATCAAAGGAGAGAATCCCTTTAAAGCGCGCGCCTATTACAATGCCGCCCGTCAGATTGAAGTGCTGCAGGAAGACATTGCTAAGCTGGTTGCAGAGAACCGTTTAAAGGAATTAAAAGGGGTCGGAGACGCGCTGGCCCAAAAAATTGCCACATTAGTTACCACCGGTCATTTGCCCTATTATGATAGGTTGAAAGCCTCGGTGCCCGGGGGCCTTTTAGAAATATTGAAAATTCCGGGCCTGGGCCCCAAAAAGGTGAAGTCCATTTACGAAACATTAGGTATTACGACCATTGGTGAACTGGAATATGCCTGTCTGGAAAACCGCCTACGCGATTTACCGGGCTTTGGGCATAAAACCCAGGAAAAGATTTTAAAAGGGATTGAACTGAGGAAAAAGTACAAAGAGCGCTTTCATCTGCCGGTGGCTGAAGAGGAAGCGCAGCGCTTGCAGAAATATTTGGCGCAGCGGAAGGAGATTAAACAAATGGCCGTTGCTGGCAGCTTGCGGCGGAAAAAGGAGACCATCAAGGACATCGATCTGCTGGTGGCCTGCTCTGCTGAACAGCGGGCTCTTTTGATCTCCCACTTTATCCATTACCCCGAAGTGGACACGATCACCAATCAGGGTCAAACCAAAGTGAGTGTGGTCTTAAAATCGGGTATGGCCTGCGACCTGCGTTTGGTGGATGAGAAGCAATTTCCTTTTGCCCTGCAATATTTCACAGGTAGCGCAGAGCACAACACTGCCTTACGCCATCGGGCAAAAAAAATGCAATGGACGCTCAATGAATATGGCCTTTTCCCTGCAGGGCAGGAAGAGTCTGTGCAGTGCGCCAGTGAGGCGGAAATCTATGAGGCTTTGAAGTTAAGCTACATTCCGCCGGAATTACGAGAAAATGTTGGTGAAATTGAAGCTGCCGAAAAAGGCCGGCTCCCCGAGTTGATCAGCAGAAAAGATTTAAAAGGTTTGTTTCACGTTCACACCATTTACAGCGATGGAGCGGAGACCATTGAGCAGATGGCTAAAAGGGCCAGGGAACTGGGTTTTGAATACATCGGCATTTGCGATCACAGCAAATCCGCCTATTATGCCAATGGCTTAACAGAAGAACGTATTAAACAGCAGCATGAAGAAATCGATCAGCTTAATGAGAAGCTAGCGCCTTTTGTCATTTTAAAAGGCATTGAAGTCGATATTTTACCGGATGGAACTCTGGATTACGATGATCAGACTCTGGCATCGTTCGATTTTGTTGTTGCCTCGGTGCACTCTTCTTTTAAACTTTCTGAGCAGGAAATGACCGAACGCATCTGCCGCGCCTTGCGTCATCCGCTGGTCGATATGTTGGGCCATCCAACCGGACGTCTGCTGTTAGGGCGTGAGCCGTATGCCCTGAACATGGAGAAGGTGCTGGAAACGGCCGCTCAGTTTAATAAGATTATCGAAATAAATGCCAATCCTTACCGCCTTGATCTGGACTGGCGCGTAGGCATCAAAGCCTGCAAAATGGGCATTAAAACAGCGATCAATCCCGATGCCCATCACCTTGAGGGTTTAAAAGATTTTGAATATGGTCTGGCTATTGCCCGAAAAGCCTGGTATTCCAGAGAAGGGGTTATCAACACCTTAACAACAACCGAAGTGCGGGGCTATTTCAAAAATCAAAGAAAATAGGGCGCAGACGCTGGTTAAATTAAAAAGATGAGAGCAATTTTAACATAAATTGGGGGAGATATGGAAATTAAAATCATTGTCGATGCAATGGGGGGAGATTATGCTCCTAAAGAAATTGTTCCGGGAGCACTTCGGGCGCTAAAAAAAATTTCAGATTTAAAGATTATTCTGGTTGGCGATGAGAACAAAATCAATCCCATCCTTGAAGAAGAGCCCGATACTTTTAATATCGAAGTAGTTCATACCGAGCAATTCGTTACCATGGATGAATCTCCCAAAACAGCCATCAACCAGAAACCGGAAGCCAGTATTAACATTGGCATGCGGTTGCTGGCCGAAAACAACGCTGATGCTCTGGTTTCAGCAGGCTCGACAGGGGCCACCATTTTGTCGGCCGCCAAATTTCTGCCCATGATTCCCGGCATTGAACGCTCCGCTCTGGCTACGGTTTTCCCCACGGCCCGCATGCATCCCAGTAATCATGGCCTGTCGTTAATGATCGATGTGGGCGCCACTTTACACTGTTCAGCAAAACAGCTGGTGCATTTTGCTTACATGGGCAGTTACTATGTTTCGCATGTTCTTGAAATTCCACATCCGCGGGTGGCCCTGCTGAATAATGGTTCTGAAGAAACCAAAGGCGGAGAGACGCTGGTGCGCACCTACCAATACCTTAAAGAGGCTCCGAGCATTAATTTTATCGGCAATGTGGAAGGAAATGATATTTTAAAGGGTGTGGCCGATGTCATTGTTACTGAAGGCTTTGTGGGCAATATCGTATTAAAAACACTGGAAGGCGCCAGCGAAGTTTTAAGACATGCCGGCCGCTACGCCTACCGAAAACGATTTACCTGGAAGGTTGGCCTGGCCTTGCTTAGCTCTGGTGTGCGCCAGTTGAAAAAGAGAACCGATTATTCCGAATACGGCGGCGCCCCTATTTTAGGTTTTCAAAAGATTGTGATCAAAGCCCATGGCCGTTCTAATGCAAAAGCCATGGCCAATGCCATTGCTGTGGCTCGCCAGTCCGTGGAACAAAAAGTGGCAGACCACATCGGAAAATCTATTCTTGAGTTTAACAAACAACATCGTATTGATTTTATTGAGATTTAATACCATAATATTTTTAGACGGCAGAGACGCAACCAAAAAATTTCCGCAGGGCTTTAAGCAACCACGGAGGGCACAAAAATTAATTTAAATTAAAAATTACGAATTCCGAATTATTTTGCGAAGGGACAAGTTGTGCCAGGGCGGTGAGGACCCGTGCCGCGTGTCATTTCTCCCCCGCTTTAGCGGGGGAGAAATCCCTTACACCGGCACGCAGTACAAATGTCCTTCGCACGCGCAACGTAACTCGGGCTTCAGCTCGAGACTTTTGTAAGGGCAAATTATTTTTTGCCAAGCTTTGCTCAAGAGCAATTTTAACTCGTACACAAAGAGGTTGCGCTAATTGGAACCTTCTTCAGGAAAATGCTTCGCCCCGTACGTTGGAGAAAGATTTCTCCGCTCTGCACGTTGTTTCCTCTCCATTAAACCATTCAACAATTCAACTAATCAACCGTAATGTGCAATTAAGGCTTTTAAATTCAGATCGAACGAAGAAAGAATCTTCCATAACTTCAAAAAAACAATTTACAATAAAAAGTACTTATTGGCGGTGCAAAAAGAGAATTTCATTTTTAAATGATGACTTATTCTTTTTATCTAAAATAATGTCAATTATTGTCGATACTATTTGCCACAAATCGTTAGCTGGGTAAAATATGCAATTTAAAATCGCGTTTATCTCAGATAGATTAGTTGAGTTTCAGTTTTTCTTGAAG
>NZ_JBSMDE010000033.1:0-8302 GCF_056497305.1 Caldithrix sp.
CTCCAGATTTGCCCTAACACCTACACAAATGTTATTTCCATGCAAGCGAAAACTCCGAATCCCGGAAATAGGCTTGTCCAGCCGAAGGTTGTAGCGCAGCGGAAATCCCGATTCTCTGGGACAGACAGGCCCGTCTGGCCAGCCGGACAGGTTTATCCGGCCGAAGGACGGGCCATTCAACAATTAAACAACTCAACAACTCAACCTTTTTACTTTCTCATACAACATAAAAACTTTCGCATCTCGCTGTGGCGGGATTATAAGTTTTGAAGGAAGTATTCTAAATGGCCCTTCATTTTTCATTTTTAAGCGATCCCATTGTTTTGCGGAACAAATTTCATTATTTTAACTTTTTCTGACGCACTCTATTGTCCAGCGGTTGCTGGTTCACTTATCTGGCAGCAAAGTTAAAACTCCGGAGGTCAGCCATGTTTTTAAAACCTTCAACCAGAGATTTTTACCGAGAAGCCAAATCCACCGCCCACTATTCCTTCAAGGATTGGCTGCACGGCTATCTTTACCTGCGCTGGCCCTACCTTTACATCGGAGTTGGCACCGGAGAACATCGGCTGAGCAAAGTATTGAGCTTGCTCTGGCAGTTCTTTCAAAAGGTTTTTCCTACTCCAGGTCATTCGGATTCCGGCCAGACCTTTGCCGACGGTTATCACGGTAAGGTCGTGCCCCTCAAACAGGCTTCCCAGCTGGTTACGGTCGATCGCGAGATTCGAATCGATGATCTGGAAAAGATCATACCGTACCAGAGCGCCCGTTCCATTATTCTGAAGAATCCCGACCACATTGCCGTTTTAGAATGTCCCTGCCGCTCGGTACGAAAAAATCCCTGCGAACCGCTGGATGTTTGCTTAATTATTGGAGAACCTTTTGTACGTTTTGTGCTGGAACACCATCCGCACAAGGCCCGGAAAATCACGGCCAGCGAAGCGGTACAAATCATTAAAGAAGAAGATGAACGCGGGCATGTGCATCACGCTTTTTTTAAAGACGCCATGTTGCAACGTTTTTACGCAATTTGTAATTGTTGTTCCTGCTGCTGCGGAGCCATGCAAGCCATGCGCAATGGCATCCCCATGCTGGCGCCCTCCGGTTTTGTGTTAAAGATCGAAACCGAAAAGTGCCTGGGCTGCGGCAAATGTGTCCCGTATTGCCAGTTTAAGGCTTTAAGTCTGCAAAATGGGAAAATAGCTCTGAACGAAGCGTTGTGCATGGGGTGTGGCGTTTGCCTGGACAAATGTCCTCAACAGGCCCACCATCTGGTAAAGGACGAAAGAAAAGGCCAGCCGCTGGAAATTGTTGAACTGATGAATCAGGTTATTTTCCATGATTGAGGTCAAATTCTTAAAATGGCGCTACCGGAAATTTCGCTGGCTATTGATCAGCGCAACGCTTGTTTTTTTGCTCATTTTGTTCCTGTATCTGCTCATCTTGCTTCCTTTACCCGGGGCGGATGAAATTAAGCAATTCCGTTTGAGCTCCACGGGTAATCGGCAGACCCTGTTCCAGAAAAAGCCACCCAAAAGCCCTGTGCGCATTTACGTTCCTCTAAATTTGATTTCGCCCCATTTGCAAAAAGCAGTGATCATCAGCGAAGACGATCTTTTTTACAAACATCAGGGCATCAACTGGTCTGCCTTCTGGGAAGCCTTTAAACTGAATTTGCGCAAAAGGCGTTATGTGCGCGGCGCCAGTACCCTGACCATGCAATTGGCCAGAAATGCTTTTTTGAATAAGCGTAAAACCCTGCTACGTAAAATAAGAGAAATGGTTCTGGCGCGACGCATTGAAAGAGCGCTCACTAAAAAACGCATTTTAGAACTTTATCTGAACATTGCCGAATGGGGCAAAAACATCTACGGTGCCGAAGCGGCCGCCCTCTTCTATTTTGGAAAACACGCCTCGCAACTCACATTAGCAGAAGCTACCTTGATGGCCGGCCTGCTGCCCAATCCCCAATATTTTAATCCCTACGTGCGTCCAAAAAGTTGTAAGCGCATGCAGAAACGCGTGTTGTGGTTAATGAAAATAGCACGGGCAATTAAACCACGGGAATGGAGACAGCTGGCCAATGCGCCATTGCGTCTGCGCTGGAGTTCTCAATTTTTACAACCAGCGCGCATCGACAGTCTGGAAGAGAATAAATATCTCCTGCCCGCCTTACAGATGGCCCCCAAACCGCTAAAGACCATCACGCCCCGTGTAACGCTTGAAGATACTTTACGCTATCTGCAGGATGTCGAACCGTGAATGATTGTTCATGGGGGAAGGCGAGTTAGGGCGCTTTCTGTCTAAAATATCGGATTTCGGAATTTTTTGTAAAACAGATTGTCGCGCCTAAGCAGTGAGACCCCATGCCTGGCCCCATTTTGAATCCCGATTCACCAGGCTGAGGAATCCCTTACACTGGCACGCCATCTAAATGTCCATCGCAAGTGCAGCGTAACTCGAGCTTCAGCTCGAGACTTTGGTAAAGGCGAAGCATTTTTTGCAGAGTTTTGCTCAAGAACAATTTTAACTTGTACACAAGAGGTTGCACTAATTGGAACCATCTTCAAGAAAATGCTTCGCCCTTACACCTGATAAGGATTTCTCCGCTCTGTCCCGACGCACTCCGGGCATCCGATCGAAATGACAGTTAGCATCAATTTCCCCCTCTCTCCGATTTTCGGGAAGAAGAGACCAGCAGCTGAGGTCTACTCTCGCCTGTCAGCCAGAGACAAGTTATTACGAAAAAAAATTAACCCCACTGAACCAATTCAGTCATGAAATGGTTGCTTGATTTTAAATTTATGCTCAAATTGTTTTCATTGATGATGTACACGAAAGGCTTGAACGGTTTATGAAACCCATTTTATTTTTGATCTTCCTCTGCACGACCCTGGTTACCGGGCAAACGGCCTTCTCTGATTCTACGCAAACCGTATCTGCAGATTCTGTAAAAATAAACCGGTCTCTAAAACCTATAACCTTAAATGATCTAAGATTCTATTTTTCAGGGGCTGTGGATTCTTCAAAAGCGGTGACCTTTGAAGAGATACCTTTTCTGGGTTACCAGGGGCTGGCCGACCTGTTGCGAACCGTACCGCAGGTACAGGTTTTTGATTTTTTAGAGATGGGATTACCCCGTTTTGTGGCGCCTCTGCACCTCTGGCCCAGACAGGCCCGAATTATTAAAGATGGTTTCTTACTCAACGATCCGACACACGGCATGTTCAGCACGCGTCTCGTCTTCCCCGATGCCCTGGCCTGGATGCTTCTTCAAGCCCGTGAATCGCAAATTTTCTCTGATTCGAAAGATGACCTGCTCTTGCGCAGTCGATCGATTTTGAACGATCAGCCCTACACGCGCATCATGTACCGTGAAGGCGATTTTAGCTACACCGATCTGGACATCACTTTTGCCACACAAATCAACCCTAAAACCATGCTCCAATTAGGCGGAGTGAACCGCGACTACGCTTTAACCTATTACCGCGCCAGCCATTACCGCGGGCAATTAACACGACTGCTTAGCCGGAACCTGTTATTGCAACTCTTTTACCACAAAGCCAGCGAAAATGTAAACGTTCCAGATTACTTTGGTCAGCAATATGGCCGTTTCCGCTACAATGAAGTTCGGGAACAGATCCAGGCGCGTATTTTTGCTTTGAGTGCTCAGCAGGAAACACGCTGGCAGGTGGATGCCGGTTTTCAGAACAGCCGCAGAAAATATCGCTTTTCCGAAGATGGTCAGCTCGTGCGTCTGCGGTTTGATCGCTATTCTGTACAGGGACGCAGACCATTCCGACTGTTTAACAAGTCCATGGAATTAGCCTTAAACGCCAGTCAGGTAAAAGCCTGGGGCACGCCCTACAGCAGAAAGTACACAGATTCTGAGGGCAAACTGAGCTGGAAAAGTTTTTGGCCTCTGGGAGCAAAACTCGGTGCCCAAACAACGCTCTCCATCGCCAGCCGCTGGGGCCAGCGCAGTCAATTAAATTCCATGCTGTCCGTTCATTACGCACCGGCGCTCTTTTCTTTGAACTACACTTTCGAAAGTTACGCTCGCTTCCCGACGATGGACGAACGCTTTTTCCATTTCAGGGGGCTGGAGGGCCAGCGCACCATTTTACCAGAACACCATCTAAATTCTACTTTTTCTCTAAACCTTCAGCCCAAACCATGGGTGATTATGGAGCTCAATCTGACTTCACATCGCGTAAACGACGAAATTGTTTTTGATGGCCAACACTTTTACAATGGGGCCCATCGCAATTTTCACTACTTGTCCGGTCAGTCGAAACTAAAGTTTTTCAAATTCCGGCTGACCGTTGGCGGGCAAAGCGCCCTTAAAGGCCGATTGATTGGTGCAGCTTATTCGGCATTCGTCCATCTTCGTTACAGCGATTGGTGGTTCCACAAGCGGATTTTAATCAGGGGCAGCACAACGGTGCAATGGCTGGGCCCTGCAAAAAAGATTGCCTACCAGCCTTTTGCCGAAAGTTTCTACCTGAATGGCGGGCAATGGCCCAATCGCCTGTTGCTTTATTACAAAATTTCGGCTAAAATTAAAGATGCCATTCTGTTCATGGAAATGGACAACGTGTTGGGAGAACAATACCAGATCATTGTAGGCTATCCCGAACTCTACCGCCGGGTTCGTTTTGGCCTGAGCTGGGTTTTGTGGGACTAATAAAGGGACTAACAACGTGATGCGCAGCAGCAAGATGTCGGATGGATTTAATCGCCTGATTAATGGAGCAACAGCCAGGGATAGGACCGGCTTTTTCCTTTTCCACATGCCACTGGAAAAACGCCCCCTTTCTCCCATCCACCCATTCAATATTCAACCATTCAACAATCTACCCAAAAACAAAAAGGGGTAAGTCATGATAAAAGAACGTATTAACCAATTGCGTGAATTGATGAGAAAGAACAGGATCGATGCCTACATTATTCCCAGCACCGATCCGCATGCCAGCGAATATGTTCCGGCCCTCTGGCAACGGCGCGCCTGGATCAGCGGTTTCAGCGGTTCGGCCGGAGACGTAATTGTTACTCTCAATAAAGCCGGTCTGTGGACCGATTCCCGCTATTTTTTACAGGCCGAACAACAATTGCAGGATACAGGGATTGAATTGTTCAAAATCGGTCTGCCGCAAACGCCGGACATGCTGACTTTTTTAAAACAGGAGTTGAAGGCCGGGCAAATTGTGGGCCTGGACCCGCGCGTGATGAGTTACCGTCAGATCAGTCACTGGCAAAAGGAACTGGCCCTGCACGACATTAAAATGAAATTTCTGGAAGAGAATCTAGTCGATGCCTTGTGGCAGGATCAGCCCGAAATGCCTCTGGATCCCATCATGGTCTGGGAGGACAAATACGCCGGGGAATCGGTAGAAAGCAAGTTAAATCGCATCCGGCAGCAAATGGCCGACCATGGCTGTCAAACACTCGTTCTTACAGAATTGGATGCTATTGCCTGGACCTTTAACATCCGTTCACGCGACGTTCCTTACAATCCGGTTGTCATAGCCTATGCGGTTATTACCGCCGAAGAGGCCGAACTATTTGTGCACAAAAAGAAAGTGGCCCGCGCCGTCAAAAAACATTTAAAAGGACAGGCTAAAATTCGGCATTACGACGATTTCAAAAAACGCTTATTGAAATTGTCCAAACGAAAAACACGCGTCTGGCTGGACGAGGCCACAGTCAACTACTGGGTGGTCATGCTCCTGCAAAAACGCTGTGAACTGTTCTTTAAGGAAAGTCCGGTTACCCTGTTTAAGGCCATTAAAAACGAAACAGAACTGGCTGGCATGCGCGCCTGCCACATTCGTGACGGAGTGGCCATGGTGAAGTTTTTAAAATGGCTGGAAGAGGCCGTGCCCGCCGGGGGCGTGAGCGAGATGAGCGCCGCTCAAAAGCTAGAAAAATTCCGCGCCGAACAATCCCTGTACCAGGGCCCCAGCTTCGAAACCATTTCTGCTTACAATGAACACGGAGCCATTGTTCACTACACGTCTTCGCCTGAAAGCGATATGGAATTGAAGCCGGAAGGCATTTACCTCATCGATTCGGGCGGGCAGTATCTGGATGGCACCACCGACATTACGCGTACCTTAGCCCTGGGCGAACCAAGCGATGAGCAAAAAGATCGGTTTACACGCGTTTTAAAAGGACACATCGATCTGGCTATTACCTCCTTTCCGGTAGGCACTCAGGGCATTCAACTGGACACCCTGGCGCGTAAAGCCTTATGGGAAATCGGTTTGAATTACGGTCACGGAACCGGTCATGGGGTGGGCGCTTTTTTAAGCGTGCACGAAGGCCCGCAGGGCATCTCCTACTACCGCGGCATTGGCGTACCCCTGAAAGAGGGCATGGTCTGCTCCAATGAACCCGGATATTACAAGGCGCAAGAATATGGCATGCGCGTTGAAAACTTAATCGTCGTGGTTCAGGACCAGCAAAAATCCAGCGACGAATGGCAATTTCTAAAATTTGAAAATTTAACTTACTGTCCCATTGACTTGAAACTTGTGGATTTAAATCTTTTGACTCGCCAAGAGATCGATTATTTGAACGCTTACCATCAAAAGGTGTACGAGATCCTGGCGCCCTATCTGAAAAAAGAAGAGCGCCAGTGGCTGAAAGAGAAAACACAGAAGGTGTAACACACAAACGATTGTAAAGGGCGCGCAAGAGGCTAATGGCCTGGCTTGCGTTCCCTTTTAATCCCATTGGTACCATGTCAATCACTCTTCCGCTGCCAGAAAATAATGGAGAGTGCTATTACGTTTGCGAATAGAAAGTCAGATTCACAATCATCCGGCCGTTGAAGTTAAGCGTTTTCCTTAACATTCTACAAAAATGTGCATTCCGAGTCATAATTCATTATCTTAATATTACAAGCGAGGTTTGGGCGAAGGGAGGCAAATGATGAAGCTTTTAGTTACCATTTTCTTTATTTCTATGTTACCCCTACTTGCAATTGGGCAACACGGAAAACTACAGGGGCTGGTGCGTGAATTGTACAGCGGAAAACCAGTGGAAAAAGTACAGGTAAAACTCATTCCCTCCAACCTGACCATGGAAACCGATTCAAGCGGTGCCTTTTCTTTCGATAGCCTGGCAATCGGTGAATACAGCGTTATTTTTACAAAGATCGGTTATTTGCAACATGTGGTGCCCTGCATTAAGGTGGAACCCGACACCGTGGCCTTTTTACGCATCATTATGGAAAGAGTACCGCCACCAGTAAAGGACCCGATCGCGCCTAAAAAGTAAATCATTTAGCAAAACACATCTTGGTAAACAGAGCTAATAAATATTTTTTATTACCAATGGTTTGAGAGAGATATTTGTTTTTCCAGGGCAGCAGCGCCGTAACCTTTAAAAAACCGTAAAGGGCGCCCGTCTGGCCGTGGCAGCCGGTTGGAGCGCAGCGAAAATCCCGATTTTCGGGGACAGGCCCGTCTGGCAGGCGCAGCCTGACAGGCAAAAGAGCAATTTTAATTAACAATTTAAAATTACGACTTACGAATGAATTTGCCAAGGGACAAGTTTCCCCAGGCAGTGAAGGCCTGTGCCGGCATGTCATTCTTCTCCCAGCTTCAGGAGTAACTCGAGCTTCAGCTCGAGATTTACCCTAACACCTACACAAATGTTATTTCCATGCAAGCGAAAACTCCGAATCCCGGAAATAGGCTTGTCCAGCCGAAGGTTGGAGCGAAGCGGAAATCCCGATTTTCGGGGGAGGGGTTATTCAATCATTCAACAAATCAACAAATCAACGGTTCAACAGATTTATCCCTCACCCCGCACAAAAATTTTGTAATCCCGTAGCGCGACTCTCCAGAGTCGCGTTGGCTCGATAGAGCCAATAAAAAATGACTAAAAACGGAATCGATTTTCATTAATACACAGATTCTAAGGCAGCACAGCCGCAACGTAACTCGAACTTCAGCTCGAGACTTTTATAAGGGCGAAAAGACAATCAGTGAGGCTTCGTGCCGAGCGTCATTCCAAATCCCGATCCTCGGGGACAGGCCCGTCTGGCCAGCCGGACAGGCCATTCAACAATTCAACAGTTTTGCTTCTTCACACTGCATAAAAATTTTCGCACGCTAAAGCGATAGATCTTTTAAGGGAAGTATTCTAAGGCAGCATAGCCGCAACCATTAATCAACCACAGAGAGCACAAAGATTTAGAAAAAAAATAAAATTTATTGACATGTAAGGCTAAAACTCAGCAAAGCGGCACAATTTGCTCCCCCTTCCCTTTATTAAAAGAAGGGAAGGGGGC